>CAYYAT010000019.1:330-6424 GCA_964469595.1 uncultured Thermomonas sp. | reverse complement strand
CGTGGACGACATGTTCCGGAACATGAACCAGCTGATTGTGGCCGAGCGCGCCAAGCTGGCCGCGGCCGTGCCGGCCGCCGCCGCGCCCGCCAAGGCCCCCGCGGACGCGCCGAAGCCCTGATCCCGGCGCGTCCATGGCCACCCGCCGGCTGCGCCTGCTGAGCGCGAACATCCAGGCCGGCTCCAGCACCCGCGGCTATCACGATTACCTGGCGCGCAGCTGGTCGCACGTGCTGCCGGCCGGCAACAAGCGCGGCGCGCTGGACAGTATCGCGGCGCTGGCCGGTCGCCACGACATCGTGGGCCTGCAGGAAGCCGATCCCGGCAGCCTGCGTTCGGGCTTCACCAACCAGACCCATTACCTGGCCGAACGCGCCGGCTTCGCCTACTGGAGCCACCAGCCGAACCGCCGCGTCGGCGGCCTGGCTTCCAGCGCCAACGGCCTGCTGAGCCGGCTGCCGCCGCTGCGGGTGGAAGACCATCCGCTGCCGGGGCGGGTCAAGGGCCGCGGCGTGCTGCTGGCCCGCTTCGGCGCAGGCGATGCGGGGCTGCTGGTGGCGATCGCCCACCTGTCGCTGGGCGCGCAGTCGCGGCGCGCGCAGCTGGACTTCATCGCCGACCTGCTCGCGGAGTCCCCGCATGCGGTACTGATGGGCGACTTCAACTGCGATCCCGACCGTCCCGAGATGCAGCTGCTCTACCGCAAGACCCGCCTGCAGCCGCCCGCACAGCGCCTGCCCACGTTTCCCGCGTGGCGTCCGCAGCGCGCGATCGACCACATGCTGGTGACCCCGACGCTGCCGGTGGCGGCGATGCAGGCGCTGCCGGCCGCGCAGTCGGACCACCTGGCGGTGTCGATGGAGCTGGACGTGCCGGAGGCAGCGCTGCGCTGATCAGCGCAACGCGCTGTAAGCGAACCCCGCGCCGACCAGCAGCAGGAATCCGGCGAACACCCGCTTCAGCGCCTGCCCGCTCAGTGCATGCGCCAGCCGGGTGCCATACGGTGCCGCCAGCACCGAGGTCACCGCCACCCCCAGCGTCGCCGGCAGATATACATAGCCCACCGCGCCGGCCAGTGGCAGCGCGCCGGCCGGCGCCTGCAGCGCATAGCCCAGCGCGCTGGCGAACCCGATGAAGATGCCGCAGGCGGACGAAGTGCCCACCGCGCGCACCGGCGCCACCCCGCGCCAGACCAGCAGCGGCACGGTCAGGCTGCCGCCGCCGATGCCGACCAGCGCCGATACCGCGCCGATGCCGATCCCGGCCAGGCTGTAGCCGGGCCCGCGCGGCACGCGCGCGTCTCCCCCGCCGGGCGTCGGTTTGGAACCCAGCAGCTGCAGCGCCACCAGCGCGCAGTAGCCGGCCACGCACCAGCGCAGCACGTCGCCCGCCAGCGTGATCGCAACCCGGCTGCCCAGCCAGCCGCCCAGCAGCATGCCCGGCACCAGCCACGCGGCCGTCGGCCACAGCACGCTGCCGCGGCGATGGTGCGCACGCGCCGAGGCCGCGGCGGTCAGCACGATGCTGGCCAGCGAGCTGGCCAGCGCCGCGTGCATCGCCGCCTCCGCGGGCACGCCCTGCAGCGGCAGCAGCCACGCCAGCGCGCCCACCAGCACCAGCCCGCCACCGATGCCCAGCAATCCGGCGAGCACGCCGGCCAAGGCGCCCAGCGCCAGGTAGATCGGGAAGAACGCCATCGCAGGCTCACGTCGGGAGGTTCATGCATGCTCGGCTATAGTCGATCCATGCTCAAGCGCGCCTGGACTCTGCTGCTCTCGATTCCGCTGATGGCCAGCGCGACCGCTGCGCAGTCCCCCCAGCCCCCCCTTCTACCGCCGCGTCCGCCGGTGGTGATTCCGGCGCCCGACCCCGCGCTGAAGGCCGCGCTGGACGCCACCTCCCGCGGCGGACTGGACGACCTGGCGCTGGCCGGATTCAGCGGCCAGCCGCTGGCCGGCTGGCTGGAATACGCCGCGCTGCGGGTCCGCTTCGACCGCCTGCCGCCGGCCCGCGGCGCGGCCTTCCTCGCCGCGCACGCGGGCGAGCCGGTGGCCGCCACCTTCCGCGCCGACTGGCTGGCGGCGCTGGCGCGCCGCAACGAGTGGCCGGCATTTCTGGACGCCTGGGATCCTGCGATCGCCGACCCGGCCCTGCGCTGCCTGCGCCTGCAGGCCCTGATGGCGATGGATCGGGTGGATGCGGACTGGACCGCGCAGGCACAGACGCTCTGGCGCAGCAGCGGGACATCGCTGCCGGCGCAATGCGATGCCCCGTTCGCGCTGCTGGCGGCGCAGGGCGGGCTGCCCGACGCGCTGCGCTGGGAACGCTTCGACAAGGCCGCGCAGGCCGCCCAGGGCGCCGTGATGCGCAGCATCGCGCGCGGCTTCGCATCCCCCGCGGACGCCGCCCAGGCACAGGCATGGGCGGCCTATCTCGATGCGCCCGGCGGCGACGTCTCGACCTGGCCGAAGACCGCGCGCAGCCGGCTGGTCGCGGCCGCGGCGCTGGCGAAGCTGGCCAGGGCCAATCCCGACCGCGCCGAGGCCCTGCTGCCCGGGGTGGCGCAGGCGCTGGGCTTCGGCGAGGCCGAGCTGGGCCGGGTGCGCTACCAGATCGCGCTGTGGACGGTGGCGTCCTACCTGCCGGACGCAGCGCGCCGGCTGGCGGCGGTGCCGGAGTCCGCCGATGACGACAGCCTGCGCGAATGGCGGGTGCGCGAAGCGCTGGCCCGCGCCGACTGGCCGGCCGCGCTGGCCGCGATCGCACGCATGCCGGAGGCGCAGCGCAACGACAGCCGCTGGCTGTACTTCGCCGCGCGCCTGCGCGGGCTCAGCGGCGATTCCGCTACCGCCCGCGCGCTGTACGCGCAGGCCGCGCAGAACGCCGACTTCCACGGCTTCCTCGCCGCCGACCGCCTGGGCCAGCCCTATGCGCTGTGCCCACGCATGCTGCAGGCGCCGGCCAGCGCCAAGCAGGCAGTCGCACGCGATCCCGCGCTGGTGCGCGCGCTCCAGCTGTTCCAGCTCGATCGTCGCAGCTGGGCCGTGCGCGAGTGGAACGCCGCGCTGGCGCACTTCGACCCGACCCAGCGCCAGCTGGCGGTGGAAGTGGCGCAGGACAACGGCTGGTTCGACCGCGGCGTGTTCGGGCTGGTGAACGTCGGCGGCCAGCGTTATCCGGAGGAGCAGCAGCTCTACCTGCTGCGCTTCCCGCTGCACCACGCCGAGCGCATCCGCCGCGAGGCCGCGCGCAACCGCCTCGACCCGGCCTGGATCGCGGCCGAGATCCGCGCCGAGAGCGTGTTCGACCCGCGCGCGCGCTCGTCGGCCGACGCGCGCGGCCTGATGCAGGTGGTGCCGGCCACCGGCGCGACGCTCGCAAAGTCCCTCGCCATGCCGTGGAACGGTGGCGACGACCTCTACGACCCCGACACCAACATCACCCTCGGCAGCGCCTACCTGCGCCAGCTGCTGGATCGCAATGACGGCCAGCTCTACCGGGCGATCGCCGGCTACAACGCCGGACCGGCGCCGCTGGCACGCTGGCTGGCGCAGCGGCCGGCGCTGGATCCAGACATCTGGATCGAAACCATTCCCTACCGCGAAACCCGCGACTATGTGATGCGCGTGCTGGCCTTCAGCGTGCTGTATGACTGGCGCCTGCGCGGCGATGCGCTGCGCCTGTCCGACCGCCTGCTGGGAAGGGACGACGGCCCGCGCAAGGGCTTCACCTGCACGGCTCCCACTCCCCCTTCTTCCACACCCACCTCCGCGCCGGCGCAGGACGCGCGCAAACGCCCATGACCGCCGCCGCGCCCGCCCGCCTGCCCGCCCACGTCCGCACCTATCTGGTCGGTGGCGCGGTGCGCGACGCCCTGCTCGGGCTGCCGCCAGGCGACCGCGATTTCGTGGTGGTCGGGGCGACGGCGCAGGACATGCAGGCCGCCGGCTTCCGCCAGGTCGGCCGCGACTTCCCGGTGTTCCTGCATCCCGACAGCGGCGAGGAATACGCGCTGGCGCGCACCGAACGCAAATCGGGGCGCGGCTACACCGGCTTCGTGGTGCATGCCGACCCGTCGGTCACGCTGGAAGACGACCTGTGCCGCCGCGACTTCACCATCAACGCGATCGCGCGCGCCGAGGACGGCCGCCTGGTCGATCCCTTCGGCGGCGTGCGCGACCTCGAAGCGCGCGTGCTGCGCCACGTCGGCCCCGCCTTCGTCGAAGATCCGCTGCGGGTGCTGCGCGCGGCGCGCTTCATGGCGCGCCTGGCGCCGCTGGGTTTCAGCCTCGCCGCGGAGACGCTGGATCTGATGCGGCGGATGGCCGCCAGCGGCGAGCTGGCCGCGCTGGTGCCGGAACGGGTCTGGCAGGAGCTGGCAAAAGCGCTGCGCAGCGCCGCCCCCGCCGCGTTCCTGCGCACCCTGCGCGCGGCCGATGCGCTGCGCGCGGTGCTGCCGGAGGTGGATGCGCTGTACGGCGTGCCTCAGCGCGCCGAGTACCACCCGGAGATCGATACCGGGCTGCACCAGGAGCTGGTGTGCGACATGGCCGCGCATCTGGCGCCGGGGGATGACCTGGTCGGCTTCGCCGCGCTCTGTCACGACCTCGGCAAGGCGCTGACCCCGGCCGACACGCTGCCGCGCCATGTGATGCACGAAGTGCGTGGGGTCGAACCCGCCCTCGCCCTGAGCCGGCGCCTGAAGGTGCCGGGCGAGCATCGCGATCTGGCGGTGATCGCCTGCCGCGAGCACCTCAACATCCATCGCCTCGCCGAACTCAGGCCGGCCACGGTGCACGACCTGATCGCGCGCTGCGACGGCTTCCGCAAGCCGGCGCGGATCGGGCGCCTGGCCACCGTGTGCGAAGCCGACGCCCGCGGCCGCGCCGGAATGCGCGAAGCGGACTATCCGCAGGCCGCGCGGCTGCGCCGCCTGCACGCCGCGGCACTGGCGGTGCGCGGCGAGGCGCTCGCCGCGCAGGGCCTCAGCGGCCCGGCGTTCGGACAGGCGCTGCGGCGCGCGCGGATCGCCGCGATCGCAGCCGCCTCAGCCCCGGAACAGGCGTGAATCCAACCACAGCAGGGCATCGCGCAGCGGCGAGAACGCCGTGGCCAACCCGACCAACACGCCGATGGTGTTGGCCAGCGCATCCAAGCGGTCCATGGTCCGGCCCAGCCCCATCGCGCCCTGCAGGAACTCGATGGCGATCCCCATCAGCACCAGCAGCACGCACACCACCGCCCACGAGCGCCGGCGCGCGAACACCTGCACCGCACCGGCCGCGAGCAGGGCATACGCGGTCAGGTGCTCGGTCTTGTCGCTCACCTTCAGGTCCGGAAGATCGCGACCGGGCACCAGCGAAGCCGCCACCACCAGCGCGATCGCCAGCATCCACAGCCCGGCCCATAGCCACGGCTGCCGGAACGGTTTGAGCGAGCGCCCGGCGCGATACGGATTGTGGTTCACAGACGGTGGCTCAGGTCGCCCATCAGGAAGGCCGCGTCCAGCTCCACCCCGCGCTGGAAGCCGATCGCCTGGAAGCGCTCGCCCATCTCGCTGGGCAGCGTGAGCTGCTTGGCCTGCTGGCGCAGGTTGTGGCGCGCGATGTCGTCCGCGGCCTGCGCCTCGGCGGCCTGCAGATGCTGCTGCAAGCCATTGCCCAGCAGGAAACTGGCCTGGCTGCAGTAGCCGGAAAACTCGAAGCCTGCGCCGACGCCGGCTTCCGCCAGCGCGGTGAAATCCACCGAGGCGGTGATGTCCTGCAGGCCCGGCCAGGCGAACACGTCGTCGATCAGATGGTGCTGGCGGAAGGCGCGCAGGGTGCCGTCGCTGCGTTCTGGCAGGTAGTACTCGCCGCGGGCGTAGCCGTAGTCGATGAACAGCAGCGCGCCATTGCGCAAGCCCCCGGCGACCGCCTGCAGCCAGTACGGCAGCTGCGCCAACGCCTCGCTGCGGTAGCCATCGGCGAACGGCGCCGGCAGCTGCGCCTCGATCCGGCGCACGGCGGCCGCCAGCAGCGGATCGGCCGGCTGCTCGGCGCGCACGAAGCGGCCGTCGCCATCCAGCGCCACGCACTCCTCCAGCACCTGCCCA
>CAYYAT010000019.1:0-320 GCA_964469595.1 uncultured Thermomonas sp. | reverse complement strand
GGTGAAATCCACCGAGGCGGTGATGTCCTGCAGCCCCGGCCAGGCGAATACGTCCTCCACCAGGTGGTGCTGGCGGAACGCACGCAGGGTGCCGTCGCTGCGCTCGGGCAGGTAGTACTCGCTGCGCGCATAGCCGTAGTCGATGAACAGCAGCGCGCCGTTGCGCAATCCGCCGACCACCGCCTGCAGCCAGTACGGCAGCTGCGCCAACGCCTCGCTGCGGTAGCCGTCCGGCAGCGGCGTGGGCAGCCGCGCCTGCAGGCGCGCCACCGCCGCCGCCAGCAGTGGGTCGGCCGCCTGCTCGGCGCGCACGAAGCGGC
>CAYYAT010000018.1:0-13075 GCA_964469595.1 uncultured Thermomonas sp. | reverse complement strand
CGTCGCCCGGCTCGGCCTGCTTTGCACGAGCGACGGCCTGCGCGCGGGCGTGATCTGGCCGGGCGCGTTTGCCGCGGGCCCGGCGCGCAGCGGCGTGCCCGAAGAGCCGGCCGGGCATGCGCTGCATTCGCTGGACTGCGCCTACTGCCCGCTGCTGGCGCAGGCCTCGCTGCCGTCTCCACCCCGGGTCGTATTGTTGCCGCCGGCTCGGCCGGCCCTGGTGGCGTCTCCGCGGGCGATGCCGCGTGTCCCCGCCCGCCACCTGCTGGGCTGGGCGCCGCGCGGGCCGCCCGTCGCGATCGTGGTCTGAGCCTGCTCACCCCTGCCTGCGCCGCTGGATGGCGCGGGCCTGCCGCGCGCGTTCGGCGCGCGTCCACGATCGTTTGGAGTTTGCATCCATGTCTTCCCGTTTTCTTCCGATCGCGCCGCTGGCCGGCGCGCTCCTGCTGGCGCTGTGCGCGCCGGCCCACGCGCAGGCCGCCGGCGATGCCGCGGCGACCTCCACCAAGGATTCTTCCGCGGCCGATGCCGGCCCCGAGGCCGGCAGCAAAAGCGAGGGCATTACCCGCCTGCCCAAGGTGCTGGTGGAAGGCCAGCGCATGTCGATCGCGCCGGTGCGCGATCTCGAAGCGCAGGCGCTGCAGGCAGGCAATCCGGCGGCCGCCGATACCGCCCGCCTGCTGGAGGCCGTGCCGGGCCTCTGGGTGAATCCGGCGGGCGGCGTGTCCAGCCTGCCGGCCATCCACGGCCTGGCGGATGACCGCCTGCGCATCCGGGTCGATGGCGCCGACGTCACCGCGTCCTGCCCTAACCACATGAATCCGCCGCTGTCGTACCTGGCGCCGGCGCAGGTGGCGCGCATCACCGTGTATCCGGGCGTGACCCCGGTGTCGCAGGGCGGCGATTCGATCGGCGGCAGCATCGTGGTCGAACGCGCGGCGCCTGCGTTCGCCGCCGCGGGCGCGGGCTGGCAGCTGGACGGCCGTGCCGGTGCCTATGCCCGCAGCAACGGCAATGCCCGCGGCGCCGACCTCGACCTGCATCTGGCCAACGACCGTTTCAGCCTGCGCTATACCGGCAGCACTGCGCGCGCCGACAACTACCGCGCCGGCGGCGACTTCAAGACCTACGATGCGACCGGCCGCAGTGGCCACACCCTGCCGCGCGATGAGGTCGGCTCGAGTGGCTACGTGGTGCACCAGCAGCATC
The DNA here is from genome assembly GCA_964469595.1 of uncultured Thermomonas sp. Classification (GTDB taxonomy): domain Bacteria; phylum Pseudomonadota; class Gammaproteobacteria; order Xanthomonadales; family Xanthomonadaceae; genus Thermomonas. The sequence goes on along the minus strand of CAYYAT010000018.1, from coordinate 11,866 downwards.
TGGATCTGGCCTATGCCATCGGCGATCACCTGCTGGAAGCGCGCCTGGGGTGGCAGCAGATCCCGCGCCAGGACTATCCGAACCAGCGCATGGACATGACCGACAACCGTCAGCGCAGCGTCAACCTGCGCTATCTGGGACAGTTCGGCTGGGGCCGGCTGGAGGCGCGCGCCTACCGCGAACTGCTCGACCACGCCATGGACTTCGGGCCGGACAAGCGCTACTGGTACGGCGCATCTTCCGGCACGGGCAGCCCGTGCGCGCCGGTGTCGATGACCTGCGCCGCCGGCATGCCGATGCTGACCCGCAGCGATACCAGCGCCTTCAACCTGGACGCCGACATCGCCCTGGCCGAGGCCGACCACCTGCGCCTGGGGGCCGAACTGCGCCGCTATCGTCTGGACGACACCTGGCCGCCGTCGGGCGGGATGATGGGGCCGGGGACGTTCTACAACGTCGTCGATGGGCAGCGCGACCGCGCCGCTGCCTATGCCGAATGGGAGCACCGGCTGGCGCCGGCATGGACCCTGGAGGCCGGCGTGCGTCGCGAGCAGGTGCGGATGAACGCCGGCCCGGTGCGCGGCTACGACCCGACCAGCAACATGATGGGGTCCTGGCAGATGCGCGATGCCGCCGCGTTCAATGCGGCCGACCGCCGCCGCAGCGACAGCCTCTGGGATGCCAGCGTCATCCTGCGCCAGCATGCGGGGGCGCGCCTGGACATCGCCTACGGGCTGGCGCGCAAGACCCGCGCGCCGGGGCTGTACGAGGTCTATCCGTGGTCGACCTGGGCGATGGCCGCGATCATGAACAACTTCGTGGGCGACGGAAACGGCTACATCGGCAATCTGGTGCTGCGGCCCGAGCGCGCCACCACTGCCTCGGTGACCGTCGATCTGCACGATCCGGCCGGCGCCTGGCAGCTGCAGGCCACCCCGTACCTCACCCGCGTCGGCGACTACATCGACGCCCTCCAGTGGGATGCCACCAGCAATGCGCCGCGCAGCGTGCCGGTGGTGGGGGCGTTTACCGTGCTCAAGTACGTCAACCAGCAGGCACGCCTGTACGGGCTGGATCTGGAGGCCAAGCGGCGCCTCGGTGACACCGCCTGGGGCCGGTTCGGGCTGGAAGGCACGCTGGCCTGGCTGCATGCCGAGAACACCACCACCGGCGATGGCCTGTACAACCGTGGTCGGAGTGGCCCGCAAGGACGCCGTCTCGCACGTGCGCAATGAACTGGTGACGCCCGGCTACGGGCTGGTCAACCTGCACCTGTCGCGGCAGTGGCAGGCCTGGCGCCTGCAGCTGGGCGTGGACAACCTGTTCGACCGGCTGTACGCGCTGCCGACCGGCGGGGCCTACCTCGGTCAGGGCACCACGATGGCGATCAATCCGCCCGCGTCGAATCCGCCGCGCTGGGGAGTGCAGGTGCCGGGCCCGGGCCGCAGCGTCTATGCCGCGCTGTCGGTGAGCTTCTGACCGCCGCCGCGCCGGCGTCGCCCGGGCGGCGCCGGCGTGGCCTTCACGGCACCGGCATCTGCGCGCGCCAGCGTTCCAGGCGGGGGTGCACCACCCGGAACCACAGCGGCGGTACCAGCGCCAGCACGAACATGGTGGCGTAGCCGGCCGGCAGCTGCGGGCTGTCGGGGTGGTGCAGCAACACCTGATAGCGGCGGCTGGCGTGAGCGTGGTGGTCGGAGTGCCGCTGCAGATGGAACAGCAGCAGGTTGGTCAGCGCGAAGTCCGCGTTCCAGCTGTGCAGATGGGTGGTGCGCTCGTAGCGGCCATCGGGCAGGCGGCGGCGTTCCAGTCCGTAATGCTCGATGTAGTTGATGATCTCCAGCGCCGAGGCGGCGATCAGCCCCTGCAGCAGGAAGCTGGTCAGCCCGGGCCAGCCCAGCCACAGCCCGCACGCAGCGCCAAGCGTCAGCCACAGCGCGCTCCAGGCGAGCAGTTCGTTGCGCCAGTGCCGCCATGGCAGGCCCTGCCGGCGCAGGCGCTGGGCTTCCAGCCGCCAGGCATTGGCGGTGTTGCGCGCCAATGCCTGCGGCAGGAACTGCCAGAGCGATTGCCCGAAGCGCGCGCTGGAGGCGTCCCATGGCGTGGAGACGTGCACATGGTGGCCGCGGATGTGCTCGACCTTGAAGCCGTGATAGCCCACGCTGGCCAGCAGCAGCCCGCCGGCGATCCGTTCCAGACGGGTGTCCTTGTGGATCAGCTCGTGGGCGACGTTGATGGCCATGACGCCGCCGACGATGCCCAGCGACAGCAGCCAGCCCAGATCGCCGGCGACGCCGAATCCGGCCTGCCGCCAGTGCTGCAGCGCCCAGGCCAGGGTCAGGTATTGCACCGGCACCGCCAGCAGGGTGAGGGCGCGGAACCAGGGGTCGTGCGCCAGCGCCGGCACCTCGTCCGGCGCCGGATTGTGCGGGTCGTGTCCGACGAGGACGTCGGCCAGCGGCAGCAGCACGAACAGCACCAGCAGCGGCAGCCAGGCCATGAGATCCGGATGCCCGCTGCGCGCGCCCGACCAGGCGGCCAGCGGCAGCAGGGCCGGCACTCCGAACACGAGCAAGAAGCCGTAGCGTTTCCAGCGCGGCATGGGCGCCTCCGCGTTCCTCGACGGGGAATGCACGCCGGCATCTTAGCGCCGCGCGCAGCGCCGGGGAGGGGCGGCGCGGATCGTCAAGCCGGCAGCGATGCGGCACACTGCACGGCATTTGCCACGAATGCCACGAACGGGAGGGGTGCCATGGCGGCATGGCTGCGACGCAAGGATATCGATCAGGTGACGGTGCACGAGGCCGCGCGGCGGCTGGTGCCCACCCTGGGCTGGCCGCATCTGGTGGCGCTGGGGATCGGCGCGATCGTAGGCACCGGCATCTACACCCTGATCGGGGTCGGTGCCGACAAGGCCGGCCCGGCGGTGCTGCTGTCGTTCGTGATCGCCGGGCTGGTGTGTGCCTGCGCGGCGCTGGCCTATGCCGAGCTGGCCACCCTGATGCCGGCCGCCGGCAGCGCCTACACCTACAGCTATGTGGTGCTGGGCGAGCTGATCGCCTGGGTGGTGGGCTGGAGCCTGGTGCTGGAATACACCCTGGTGGTGAGCACGGTGGCGGTGGGCTGGTCCGGGTATTTCGTCGGGTTCCTCGGCTGGGTGCAGCAGCACACCGGCTTGGCCGTGATGCTGCCGCCGGCGCTGGCCGCGGGCCCGCACGTGGCGGGCGGGCTGGTGAACCTGCCGGCGATCGGCATCACCTTCGTGGTGGCTGGCGCACTGATCGTCGGCACCCGCGAGAGCGCCACCGTGAACGCGGTGCTGGTGGTGCTCAAGCTGGTGGCGCTGGCGGTGTTCGTGGCGGTGGCGCTGCCGGCATTCGACCCGGCCAACCTGCATCCGTTCATGCCCTACGGCTTCGCCAAGTCGGTGGATGCGGGCGGGGTGGAGCGCGGGGTGATGGCCGCCGCTGCGATCATCTTCTTTGCCTTCTACGGCTTCGACGCGATTTCCACCGCCGCGGAAGAGACCAAGGACCCGGGCCGCAACCTGTCGATCGGGATCGTCGGCTCGATGGTCGGCTGCACCCTGATCTACCTGCTGGTGGCGCTGGCAGCGGTGGGCGCCATGTCGTTCACCGTGTTCGGCAAGAGCGCCGAGCCGCTGGCGTTGATCCTGCGCGAGCTGGGCCATCCGAACGCGGCGCTGGCGATCGGGATCGTCGCCATCGTGGCGTTGCCGACCGTGCTGCTGGCGTTCTTCTACGGCCAGAGCCGGATCTTCTTCGTGATGTCGCGCGACGGCCTGCTGCCGCGCGGGTTGTCGAAGGTGGGGCCGCGCGGCACCCCGGTGGCGATCACCGTGTTCACCGCGCTGCTGACCGCCGCCCTGGCCGGGGTGGCGCGGCTGGACGAGATCGCCGCACTTGCCAACGCCGGCACCCTGATCGCCTTCACTGCGGTGGCGGTGTGCCTGCTGGTGCTGCGCCTGCGCGCCCCGGCGCGCCCGCGCGTGTTCCGCACGCCGTGGGCGTGGCTGGTCGGGCCGCTGGCGATCCTCGGGTGCGCCTACCTGTTCCTCAGCCTGCCGCAGCGCACCCAGCTGTGGTGCCTGGCCTGGAACGGGTTCGGCCTGCTGGTGTATCTGCTGTATGCGCGGCGGCACAGCCTGCTGGGCCAGGGCCGCGACGCCTGAGCGCGATGCGTGAGTGAGATGCGCATGTCGGCGGATCGCCGCCCGCCCGCGATCGCGCTGATGGGCCCGACCGCGTCGGGCAAGAGCGCGTACGCCATCGCGCTGGCGCGGCGGCTGGGCGGCGAAATCGTCAGCGTCGACTCCGCGCTGGTCTATCGCGGGCTGGACATCGGCGCGGCCAAGCCGAGCGCGCAGGAACGCGTACAGGTCGCGCACCACCTGGTGGATGTCTGCGATCCGTGGCAGCCGTTTTCGGCGGCGGAGTTCGCGCAGCAGGCGCGGGTGGCGATCGACGGCATCCGCGCGCGTGGTCGTCTCGTGATCCTTGCCGGCGGTACCGGGCTGTACTTCCGCGCGCTGCTGGAGGGCTTGTCGGAGATGCCGCAGGCCGACCCAGGCGTGCGCGCCGCATTGGCCGCGGAGGCCGCCGAACGCGGCTGGGCGGCGCTGCATGCGGAGCTGGCGCGGGTCGATCCGGAGGCCGCCGCGCGCATCCACGCCACCGACGCGCAGCGCATCCAGCGCGCGCTGGAGGTGTACCGCCTGAGCGGGCGTGCGATCAGCGACTGGCAACGCAACGCCCGCACGGCACGGCTGCCGCTGCGGGTGTTGAAACTGGTGCTGGCGCCGCCGCAGCGGACGCTCCTGCATGCGCGCATCGAGGCCCGCTTCGATGCGATGCTGGCTGCCGGCCTCCTCGATGAAGTGCGCCGGCTGCGGGCGCTGCCGGCGCTGGCCGCGCATCCGCGCCCGCTGGAACTGCCGGCGCTGCGCGCGGTGGGCTACCGCCAGGCGTGGGAGTACCTGGACGGCGCCTCTTCGCCCGCGGAGTTCCGCGCGCGCGCCATCGCCGCCACCCGCCAGCTGGCCAAGCGCCAGTACACCTGGCTGCGCGGGGAGCTGGACGCGCGCTGGTTCGATCCCGCAGGCCAGGCCGCGGCGCTGGATGCGGCGGTGGACGCCTTCCTCGGCCCGCGCGGCGGATGAGCACGCCGCAGGTGTGCGGCGGCGGCGGACTGCGCTAACATCGGCCGGCCCGCCGCTGCCGGACGGGCGCGGGGTCGGGGAACGCCCACGGGCATCGGCTCACGTCATACCAACAACAACACACGACAGCCACGGGGAATCCATGTCGAAGTCGCAGTCCTTGCAGGATCCGTTCCTGAACGCGTTGCGCCGCGAGCGCGTGCCGGTGTCGATCTACCTGGTCAACGGCATCAAGCTGCAGGGGACGATCGAATCGTTCGACCAGTTCGTGGTCCTGCTGCGCAACACCGTCAGCCAGATGGTCTACAAGCACGCCATTTCGACCGTGGTGCCGGCGCGCAACGTGCGCCTGGGCACGGCCGGCGCGCAGGAGGCGGACGAGGGCGCGGCCCCGGCGCCGCATGCCGAGGCGGAATGAGCCCGGCGCGGGCTTGCAATCCCGGCCCCGGCGCCCCACCTGAGGCGTAATGCCCACCCAATTGTTCGAACGTTCGCGCGGCGGCGAGAACGCCCTGCTGATCCAGCCCCACGCCGGCGGCCCGCCCGCCGAAGGGGTGCTGGAGGAATTCGCCGAGCTGGCGCGCTCGGCCGGTGCGCGCGTGGCCGCGGTGGTGCCGGCGCGGATCGACCGCCCCAATCCCTCGATCCTGATCGGCAGCGGCAAGCTGGACGAGGTGAAGGCGGCCTGCGAGGCCACCGGCGCCGATCTGGTGCTGGTCAACCACGCCCTGACCCCGGTGCAGGAGCGCAACCTCGAGAAGGCGCTGGAGCGCCGGGTGGTGGACCGCACCGGCCTGATCCTGGACATCTTCGCCCAGCGCGCGCGCAGCCACGAGGGCAAGCTGCAGGTGGAGCTGGCCCAGCTGCGCCACATGGCCACCCGGCTGGTGCGCGGCTGGACCCACCTGGAACGCCAGCGCGGCGGCTCCATCGGCCTGCGCGGTCCCGGCGAAACCCAGCTGGAAACCGACCGCCGCCTGCTGCAGAAGCGGGTGGACATGCTGCAGAAGCGCCTGGAGAAGGTGGAGGTGCAGCACACCCAGATGCGCCGCGCGCGCGTCCGCAGCGAGCTGCCGCGGGTGGCGCTGGTCGGCTATACCAATGCCGGCAAGTCCACCCTGTTCAACGCGCTGACCGGGGCGGATGCCTACGCGGCCGACCAGCTGTTCGCCACCCTCGACCCCACCGTGCGCCGGATCGAGCTGCCTGGCGGCGGCGTGGTGCTGGCCGACACCGTCGGCTTCGTGCGCGACCTGCCGCACGAGCTGGTGGCCGCGTTCCGCTCCACCCTGAGCGAGGCGCGCGAGGCCGATCTGCTGCTGCACGTCATTGACGCCAGCGATCCGCTGCGCGAAGAGCGCATGGCGCAGGTGGACGCGGTGCTGCACGAGATCGGCGCCGGCGACCTGCCGCAGCTGCTGGTGTTCAACAAGATCGACCGCATCGAGGGTGCGCAGCCGCGCCGCGATGCCGATGGCGGAGCGGTGTGGCTGTCGGCCCGCGACGGGCTCGGCCTCGACCTGCTGCGCGATGCCCTGGGCGAGCGCCTGGGCCTGCGCCGGATGGTCGGGCTGGCGCAGCTGCCGACCAGCGCCGGCCGCCTGCGCGCGCGCCTGCATGCGCTGGGCGCGGTGCGCGACGAGCAGCACGCGGCCGACGGCTGGCTGCTGCGGATCGACCTGCCGCTGGTCGAGGCCGCGCGCCTGGCCGCGCAGCCCGACGGCGCCCCGCTGCGCCCCCTCCTGCCGGCCACGGCGCCGGACCATCCCGTAGAATCCCCGGCATGACGACACGAAGCGATGGCCCGCGCCGGCCCAAGGCGATCTGGATGGCTTGGAACCGGCCCGGTGGTGGTGGCGGCAAGCCCGGCGGCGGCTTCGGCCGCATCCTCGATGGCCTGCCCAGCCTCAACGGCGGCAACCCGCTGCGCTGGGTCGCCCTGCTGCTGGCGCTGTGGCTGGTGTTCAACTGTTTCGTCCTGGTGGCCGAGCAGCAGCGCGGCGTCGTGCTGCGCTTCGGCCGCTTCGACCGCATCATGCAGCCCGGCCCGAACCTCAAGCTGCCGTGGCCGATCGAGCGCGTGATCAAGGTCAACGCCACCCAGATCAAGAACTACGAGGACCGGGTGCCGGTCCTGACCCGCGACGAGAACATCGTCGAGGTCTCGGTCAACGTGCAGTACCGGGTGGCCGATCCCAAGCTGTACCTGTTCGGCACCCGCAACGCCGACGAGGTGCTGAAGCAGGCCGCGCTGAGCACCGTGCGCGAGCAGGTCGGCCGTTCCGACCTCGACACCGTGCTGGGCGCGCGCGAGCAGCTGGCGGTGGCGGCGCGCGAGCGCCTGCAGAGGTCGCTGGAGACCTACCGCACCGGGCTGGTGGTGACCGAGCTCAACCTGCCCGACGCGCGCCCGCCGCAGCAGGTCAAGCCGGCCTTCGACGACGTCAACAGCGCGCAGCAGGACAAGGAGCGCCTGATCTCCGAATCGCGCGCCTACGCGGCCAAGATCGTGCCCGAGGCGCGCGGCCAGGCAGCGCGCGTGCGCACCGTGGCGGAAGGCTACAAGACCGCCGAGATCGCGCGCGCCACCGGCGACGCCGAACGCTTCAGCCTGCTGGTGGCGCAGTACAAGAGCGCCCCCGAGGTGACCCGCAAGCGCCTGTGGCTGGAAACCGTGCAGGACGTGCTGGCGAAGAACCGCAAGGTGGTCGGCGGCGACGGCCGCCAGCTGATCTACGTGCCGATGCAGGATGCCGGCAAGCCCGCGCCCGCGGCGTCTTCCGCCCCGGTGCTGGCCCCGGAGATGCTGTCGCCGACCGTGCAGGCCAGCCCCGACGACCCGGCGCGCCCGGCGCGTACTGGCCGCCCCGCCGGCCGTGAGGAGGTGGTGCGATGAGATTCCCGGCATGGATGGCGGCGGTGGTCGCCGCGTTGGTGCTGCTGATGGGGTCGGTGTTCGTGGTCAATGAAGGCCACTCCGCGATCGTGCTCAACCTGGGCCGGGTGTCGCGCGACAACATCGGGCCGGGGCTGCACTTCAAGTGGCCGCTGGTGGAGACCGCGCGCGTGTTCGACCAGCGCCTGCAGGTGCTGCCGGCCGAGCCGGAGCGCTACCTGACCTCCGAGCGCAAGGACGTCAGCGTGGACTTCTTCGCGATCGGCAAGATCGAGGACCCGCGCGCGTTCTACCGCGCCACCGGCGGCGACGAATCGGCCGCGGTGGACCGCCTGGCGCCGATCATCAAGGACGCGCTGCGCAACGAGATCAACGCGCGCACCCTGCAGCAGGCGGTGTCCGGCGACCGCACCGAGATCGTCAAGAGCCAGCTCAGCGTGATCAACCGCGGCGCCGCGACCCTGGGTATCCGCATCCTCGACCTGCGCATCAAGCAGCTCGACCTGCCCACCGACAGCCGCGTGATCGATGACGTGTACAACCGCATGCGCGCGCAGCGCCAGCAGGTGGCCAGCCGCCTGCGCGCCGAGGGCGAGGAGCAGGCGAACGAGATCCGCGCCGGCGCCGACCGCGACCAGCAGGTGATCCTGGCCGAGGCCGAGCGCGACGCGCAGAAGCTGCGCGGCGAGGGCGATGCCGAGGCGGCGCGCATCTATGCCGAGGCGGCCAACCGCGACCCGGGCTTCTACGCATTCCAGCGCAGCCTGGAGGCCTACCGCAAGGCCTTCTCCGGCGGCGACAGCGTGATCGTGCTCGATCGCAACGACCCCTTCCTGCAATACCTGCGCAGCGAACGCTGACCGATGGCCGATCTGTGGGCCGCGCTGTGCCTGGTGGCGGTGCTGGAGGGCCTGTTCCTGTTCGCCGCGCCGGGCGCCTGGAAGCGTACCGCCGCGCGCATGCTGGAACTGAGCGACGAGCAGGTGCGCCGGGTCGGCGGCATGGTGCTGATGCTGGGCCTGGTCGCGCTGTGGTTGGTGCGCGGCGGCGGCTGATCCGCGCGCCGGCGGTTTGCGCCGGGTGAAGTCGCAGCGGATGCGACGCGGCTGGGCTGGAATGGGACTCCGGTCGCGGGGAGGATGCGATGCACAACGCCGAAACGCCAACGGGCCTGATCCTGCTGCGCGCCAGCCGGCTGGAGGCCCTGCTCGAGCCGCTCGACACCCTGCTCGCGCAGACCCGTCCGGAGCATCCGCTGGCACCGCAGCAGGTGATCGCCGCGCATCCGGGCATGCAGCAGTGGCTGTCCGGCGCGCTGGCGCGCAAGCGCGGCGCGGCCGGGATCGTGGCCAATCTCGAGGTGCAGCTGCCCAGCACCTGGCTGGACGGGCTCTCGGCCCGGCTGCTGGGCGAGCGCGCGGTGGCGCTGCCGCACTACCGCCGCGGCCACCTGCGCTGGACCCTGCACGCGCGGCTGGGCGACCCGTCCGCGCATGGCGTCACCGACCCGCGCGTGCGCGACTACCTCGCGGGCGCGGCCAGCGACGACGAGCGCGCGCTGCGTCGCTTCCAGCTCGCCGACCGGCTAGCGCGGGTGTATTCGCAATACCTCGTATACCGCAGCGACTGGCTGCTGGCCTGGGAGGCGGGCAAGCACGCCTTCGCCACCGCGCAGCGCGCCGATCCCGCGCTGCGCGCGCTGGAGGCGCAGTGCCTGGCACCGCTGTGGCAGGCCGTGGCCGGCATCCTGGGCGAGCACCGCGCGCGCCTGGTGCAGGCGCTCGTTGCCGCGCTGCAGGCCGAGAGCGGGCCGCACGCGCCACTGCATGTGTTCGGGCTGTCGCACCTGCCGCCGGCGGAGCTGGCGGTGCTGCGCGCCTACGCCCGGCGCGCGCCGGTGTTCCTGTACGTGCCCGATCCCTGCCGCGAGTACTGGGGAGGGCTGCACCGGGCCGAGGGCGGCCGGCCGGCGGTGGCGGCGTGGCACGCCTTCCGTGATGCGGAACAGGCCCGTTTCGACGATCCCGACGCACTCGACTGGCGCGAGCAGGGCCACCCGCTGCTGGCGCGCTGGGGGCGGCTGGGTCAGCACTTCTTCGCCACACTGGCGGACGGCGAGATACGCGAGGACATCCGCCATTGGCAGGATGATGGCGCCGCAACGCCGCCCGATCGGCTGGCGCGCTTGCAGGAGAGCATCCGCCGGCTGCAGCCGGCGCTGATGCGGGAGGACGTCGCCGATCCCGCCGCCGCGGACGACGCCAGCCTGCGCGTGCACGCCTGCCACACCCGCCTGCGCGAGCTGGAGGTGCTGCGCGACGCGCTGCTGGATGCGATCGAGCAGAAGGGCGTGCGTCCCGACGGCATCGTGGTGATGGCGCCCGACATCCGGGCCTATTTGCCACTGATCCCGGCGGTGTTCGGTGAGCCCGGCTCCGCGCGCGAGCCGTGGCTGCCCTACCACCTGGCGGACGTGCCGGTCGCGCGCAGCCATCGCCTGTTCACCCTGTTCCAGAGCCTGCTCGGGCTGGGCGCCTCGCGCCTGACCGCGCCGGAGGTGGTGGACCTGCTGGGCGTGCCCGAGGTGCAGGCGGCGCTGCGGCTGGACGCGGGCGATGCCGACACCCTGGTCGAGTGGCTGCGCGAAAGCCGGGTGGCGTGGGCGCTGGACGGCGCGCACAAGCAGGCGCTGGCGCTGCCGCCGCGGGCCGAGCACAGTTTCGCCTGGGCGCTGGATCGCCTGCTGGCCGGCTACCTGCTGGCGGATGCCGTGGGCAGCGCCGATCCGGAGGCGGTGCAACTGGCCGACGGCACCCGCCTGCTGCCACAGGCCGGCATCGATGGTCCGTCCGCCGCCGCGCTCGGCAGCCTCGATCGCCTGCTGTGCGAACTGCAGGCCTGGCGCGCCGTGGCCGAGGTCGAGCAGTCCGCCAGCCGTTGGGCCGCGTGGCTGCGCGAGCGCCTCGACGCGCTGGTGCGGATCGACCCCGACGATGCCGATGCGCGCGCCGCGCTGTCGGTCCTGCATCGGGCGATCGCCAACCTCGCGGCGGAGCCGGCGCGCAACGACGAAGACCCGCCGCTGCGGCTGGCGGTGGTGCGCGAGGTGCTGCAGGGCGCGCTGGCCGCCGCGCCCGAGCGCCAGCGCTTCCTGCTGGGCGGGATCACCTTCTGCGGCATGGTGCCGCAGCGCGCGATCCCGTTCGACGTGGTGTGCGTGCTGGGGCTGGACGAGGGCGCGTTCCCGCGGCGGGTGGCCGACGGCGGCATCGACCTGATGGTGCGCCTGCCGCGGATCGGCGACCGCGACGTGGCCGGCGACGATCGCTACCTGTTCCTCGAGACCGTGATGTCGGCGCGCAAGCGCCTGCACCTGTCGTACATCGGCCAGGGCGTGCGCGACGGCAAGCCGCACAATCCGGCCGCGCCGCTGGCCGAGCTGCTGGCCGAGCTCGATGCCCGCTGCGGCAATGCACCCGATGACGAAAAAGCGCCCCGGCCGTGGCGGGTGCGGCATCCGCTGCAACCGTTCGATGCGCGCTATTTCGACGGCACCCATCCGGCCCTGTTCTCGTATTCGCAGGCCTTCGCCGGCATGCACGGGGAGGGGCGTGTGCCGCTGCCGGGCTTGCGCGATGGCGATGCCGCGCCGCCAGAGCCCTTGCCCGATCCACTGCCGCTGGGCCTGCTCGAAGGCTATTTCAAAGACCCGGCGAAGGCCCTGCTGAAGGACCATCTGCAGCTGTCGCTGGCGGCCCTCGACGACGACGCGCGGCTGCCGGAGGACGAGC
>CAYYAT010000017.1:0-13131 GCA_964469595.1 uncultured Thermomonas sp. | reverse complement strand
GCCAGCATTCCCGAGCACATCCGCGGCTACGGCCACGTCAAGGAAGCGCACCTGCGCAAGGCGATGGCCCGCCAGGCCGAGCTGCTGAGGGAGTGGGACAACCCGCTGCGGATCGTGCAGGCGGCCTGACCCAGGGCAGCGTCCGGGCGATGTCCCAGGCGGCGCCGGCCGACGATCGCAGGGTCCACCCCAAAGAAAACGGCCCGCTTGCGCGGGCCGTTTCCATCTGCGAGACGCGGCTTGCGGTCAGTTCACGTTGACCGCGCTCCACGCCGCCGCCACCGCGTTGTACTCGGCCGAACCGTTGCCATACAGGGCGGCAGCGGCATTCAACGTCGCGGCGCGGGCGCCGGCGTAGTTGGTGCTGCTGGTCATGTAGGTGGTGATCGCCTTGTACCAGATCGCGGCGGCCTTGGCGCGGCCGATGCCCGCCAGCGAGGTATTGCCGTTGCACACCAGCGAGGCCGGGGTCAGGTTGGCCCAGGAGCCGGCGCCAAAGCCCGCCGGCACCACTGCGCCTTCCGCCAGCAGGTAGAAGAAGTGGTTGGCCGGGCCGGAGCTGTAGTGCACGTCGATGCTGCCGATGCCGCTGTAGTAGCAGTCCTTGGAAACGCCATCCAGGCTCGGCTTGAACATCCAGCGGATCGCCTTGCTCAGGTTGGCGTTGTTCGGGAACAGCTCCTCGCCGATCACGTAATCCGGCGTGTCCTCCGGATTGTTGGCGTAGAACTCGACCATGGTGCCGAAGATGTCGGAGTTGGCCTCGTTCAGGCCGCCGGATTCACCGCTGTAGGTGAGGTTGGCGGTGCGGCTCATCACGCCGTGGCTCATTTCATGGGCGGCCACGTCCAGCGCCACCAGCGGCAGGATGCTGGCGCCGTTGTCGCCGTCGCCGAAGGTCATGCAGAAGCAGGAGTCGCTCCAGAACGCATTGGCATAGTTGCGGCCGTAGTGCACGCGGCTGACGGCGCCCCTGCCGTCGTTGGCGATGCCGAGGCGGCCAAAGGTGTTCTTGTAGTAATCCCAGGTGGTGGCCACGCCGTAGTGGGCATCCGCGGCGACGGTCTGGGAATCGCTCAGCAGGTTGTTGCCCCACACGTTGCTGGAGCTGGTGAACACCGTGCCCATGCCGGAGGTCTTCATCGCCATGTTGTGGGTGGCGCCACCGCCGCGGGTGAGATCGACCATCTGGAAGCTGGTGCTGCTGCACTGGGCGGTATTGATCGTCACGTCCGCCAGGGTCAGGGTCTTGCCGGTGCCCACGGCCGGGGTGCCGCAGGTGCTGCTGCCGCCCGGACCGGGACGCGCGGTTTCGATGCCGTCCCACTGGTTGAGGATGCGGCCGCTGTTGGCATCCACGATGTAGTGCATCTCGGTCGGGGTCTGGTCGGCCTTGATCCCGTTGAACACCACTTCATGCGCCAGCACCGGGGCGATGCCCGCGGCGTAGACCACGGTGCGCGCGGTCGGCGCGCCGAGGAAGCGGGTGCCGAAGTGGGCGCCGGCCTCGACGATCGCCTGGTCGCGGCTGAACTTGCCGACCAGCGCCGGACGCGCAGCGGTGGACAGGGTCTGGCTGACGCCGGCCAGCTGGCCATTGCGCGAATGCACGACCATGTCGCCGCCGATCACCGGCAGGCCATTGAAGGTGCGGTCATAGCGCACGTGCTCGGTGCCGTCGGCATCAACGATCACATCGCGCACGACGAAGGCATCGGCGGCCGCTTTGCGGGCCAGGGTGGCATGGTTGCCAACCAGGGCGTTGGCGCGGGCGATCACCGCGGATTTCTGGAGCGCCGCCGCGTCGGCCGGAGCCGCGGTCACGGCGAGGGCGGAGGCAATGGCGAGGCACAGCAGGCTTGCTTGGACTTTCATGACGCGTTCTCCGTGGTGATCGAGCCCGACGCGGTGATCGCGGCGGGAAGGGGTGTACCGCTCTTGCGACGGGCGATGCGCCCGCCATTTGCTACCGCTGCCGGAGCGCTGATACGCGCCGGCGCCTGCAACACGGCATCGTCGAAATACGACGCCCGCAGCTGCAGGCCGCGAGGTGAATATCCGATGAATACCGCATCAAAACCGGGCTCTACCGCACGTTTATACGCCGCGGCGATCTTCGGATTTTCGATTTCCAGCAAGATGCCCAGACTCTCCGGCGTCTTCAGGCCGGCGTTGTAGTCGTGCAGCACCTGCTTGCAGCGCTGGAAGAACTTGAGGATTTGGCCACGCCCGCGCAGCTGCGGGGCGAAGAACTGGCGGTAGTAGTACATGGGCTGACGCAGGCGCGGCAGGACCTTCAGCAGCGCGGTGCCGACCCCGCACATCGCTCCCGCCTCGTTGCGCGCGATGCAGACCAACTGCTGTGCGCGTGCCCGCGCAACCGCCTCATCGGCGATTGCCTTGTGCTCGCGCCAGAACGCAACCACCTCGTCCGTCAGCGCTGGCGTCACCTGCTTCCAGACCGGGATGATCTCGACCTTCACTTCTTGCCGCCCTTGCCCGCGTCCTGCTGCGGCGCCAGCGCCTGCACCAGCTTCACGTATTCGGGGAACTCCAGCCTGCCGTCGCCATTGGCATCGAAGCGGGCCAGCGGCGGCGCGGCCTTGCCGGCCTGCTTGATCAGCACCAGGTTGCCGTATTCGCTGGCGTCGATGGCGCCGTCGTGGTTGGCATCGAGCGTCGCGAACTGGCGACGCAGCGCCTGCTCCGCGCGCAGCGCGGCCTGCATCTGCTCCCAGCCGGCGCGGAACTCGACCAGCGAGAGCTGGCCGTCGCCGTTCTTGTCCCAGGCCTTGAAGGTCGCGGCCACCGGATCAGGCTTGGCACCGGAAGGCGCGGGCGCGGCTGGTTTGGTCTGGGCCTGCAGCAGCCCCATCGGCAGCAGACCGGCCAGCAGCAGGGCGATGCGATGCGCGCGGGTCATGCGACGGCCGCCTCCACGGGGATTTCGGATTCGAAGGTGATGAGGTCGCGGATCTCGTTGGTGCGCAGGCCGATCATCATCGGGTGCTTCACGTTGGGCAGGAAGCTGATGTCGAAGATCTCGGTGATGTCGCCGTCGAAACGGATCCAGTTGGTGACGTCGCCATTGGCCAGCGACACGATCTGCACCCCGCACCACGGCTCGGCGTCGCGCTTCTTCAGCTCCTCGTCCAGCTGCAGGCCTTCGAAGCGCTGGTTGCGCGGCTTCGACAGGCCCACCGCGGCGACGTTGCCGATGATCGACAGCCCGCGCGCGAACCCAGGCACGAAGGCATGCGGCACGAACGCCTTCTTCTCGAAGTCCACCCAGCCCAGCTGGCCGGTGCCGGCGTTGAGCAGCCACAGCCGGCCGTTGTGCCAGCGCGGCGAGTGCGGCATCGACAGGCCTTCGCAGACGATCTCGTCGGTCTGCACGTCGATCACCACGCCGCCGTCGCGGCGGCGCTCGCGCCAGCCGTCCACGCTGTCGCTCTTGCACACCGCGGTGACGTACTTGGGCTCGCCGTCCACCATCGCCAGGCCGTTGAGGTGGCAGCGGTCCTCCGGCGCCAGCTTGCTGATGAACTTCGGCTTCCAGATCGCCTTGAAGCTGTGGGTCGGGCTGAGCTCGGCCAGGCAGGAATACTTGGTGTTGACGAACACCACCCGGCCGTCCTTGCGGATGCCCAGCTCGTGGATGTCGAGGTCGCCGATGGTCTGTGCGTTGCGCGGCACGTAGCACTTGTCGAACTGGCCGTGGATGACCTCGTTCGGGCGCAGCACGTTCTCGAACCGCCACAGCTGGTACAGGCCGCCCAGGTAGATGCGCTGGGCATTGCCGACCACGCCCATCGCGCGCTCGAAGATGCGCTCGAAGAACGAAACCCGGCCCTGCTGGTCGCTGCCCACCAGATAGATGCGGCCGGTCTGGTAGGAGGTGATCGCCAGCGACAGCCGGTTCTGGCCGAGCCAGCCGGCCAGGCCGCGCGAGCAGCTCTTCTCGACCCGTAGCTTGGTGAGATCGCGCGGGGCTTGCGGTTGCGGCGCCTGCGCCGGATTGGCCGCCGGCGCGGCCGGGGCAGGGGCCGGCGCCTCGTTCGCAATGGCATCCAGCCCGGTCTCGAGTTCGGGCTTGTCCTGGTTGGACTGGATCTGGGGGTCGTTCTGCGGGTTGTTTTCGTTGGACACGTGTTTTCCAGACTGCAGGTGCCGGGCCCGGGCCCGGCGTCATGCCAGGCCCGGTGCCACGGGGATTACCAGGAGTAGCGCAGGTTGGCCTGGGCGCCGACCACGCTCTTGTACGGGCCGCCGTCGTTCCAGCTGGCACTCAGGGTGAAGCCGAGGCCGCCCTTCTGCACGCCCACGCCCAGTTCGGCCATGGCGCTGCTGCCCTTCACGGTGGTGCTGCCGCTGAACACGTTGGCCACCGTGTAGGTGCTGGTGCCGCTGAAATCGTGCACCGCGCTGATGGTGGCGTACGGCATCCAGCGCACGTCGCCGGAGACGTAGGTCTTGTTCAGCTCCAGGCCGAGGCGGCCGCGCTCGAAGGTACCGCCATGCACCACCATGGTGTCCAGGTTGCCGGTGTAGGTGGCATCCTCGACCTTGGTCCGGGTGTACTGCGCCTGCGGCACCAGGTTGAAGCCGCCGACGTTCCACTCATAGCCGGCTTCCAGGCTCATGGCATTGACATGGGCGCGGCTGGACATGGTGCCGGCGGACGAGGACAAATGGATGTCCGGCGCCATCTGGCGGGCGCTGAAGTCCACGTACCAGCCGTTCGGGACGTACCAGGTCAGGTAGCCACCGACCGTCATCGCGTGCATGCGGCTCTCGCCGGCGCCGCCGGTCAGGCGCTGGCGGCCGTCCATGTTGCCGAGCACCAGACCCGCGTGGAAATTGCCGAACAGGTTGGCGTTCACGCCGACTTCGCGACCCCAGCTGGCGGTATCGAAATCGAAGTAGCCGCCATTGCCGAAGTTGCTGGCGTGCTTCTGCGACACATCGCCCTGGTCGGCATACACGCGGACGAAGGCGCTCATCACCTTGCCGGCATCACCGTACGGATTCACGCCCAGGCGCTGGCGGAACGTGCCTACCTGCGCGTTCATGAAGCCGGCCATGCCGGAGGCGGTGGACGCACCCAGCGACCCGCTTTCGCTCAGGCCATTGACCACCATGCTGATCGAGAACACGTCATCGCTGGTGTTGGCGGCGTTGATGGCGCTCTTGACGCCCAGACCCAGGGTCAGGAAGTTGGCGTTCGCGTTGTAGCCGATGAACTGGCCGGCCACGAAATTGCCCGCTGCCGAGGTGCCGGTGACGTTGGCGAAGGTAATGTCGGTGGTGGTCGTGGTCGGCAGCCCGGTGAACTGCACGTTCACGGTCTGCTTGGCACTGGCGGCCACGTCCCCGTACACCATGAGCTGGTCGGCCGAATTGGTGTTCAGGTCGACGTCGATGTTCATCGCGCCGGTACCGGCCAGGGTGCCTTCCAGGGTCAGGCTGTCGGTGGTGACGCCGTTCTGGAAGTTCACCACCCCGGTGTTGTTGAAGGTGCCGCCGTAGGTGTCGATGCTGTTGCTGCCGATCACCTGCAGGGTGCCGGTGTTGTTGAACACGTTGGTCTCGGCCGCCAGCGGCGCGAACAGCGGGACCATCGGGCCCATGCTGATGCTGCTGTTGGTCATCTTGATCAGGCCGGCGTTGTTCACCGTGTCGCTGCCTGCCCCGAAGGCGATATGGCCGCCGTTGAGCAGCACCTGCCCACCGGCTGCATTGTTCAACGTGTCGTCGCCATCCCCGAAATCGCTGTAGGTAGTGGCACCGACATCCCACACGCCGCCGGCCTTGTTGTTGAACACGTCGTTGCCGCCCAGCAGCGCCACGTTGCCGAGGATTCGCCCGCTGTTGTTGATGACCTCCACCGCGTTCGAACCATAGACGGCGAACGCATAGCCATCGGCCCCATCCGCGCTGATCACGCCGCCCGCCATGTTGTTCAGCGTGCTGCTGCCATACACGTTTTCCAGCAACACGCCGGCGTTGTAGGTGCCACCGCTGGCATGGATGATGCCGGCATTGTTGACCACCACGCTGCCGTCGTAACTGGCGGCATGCACACCGATCGCTGCGCTACCGCCGACGGCCTCGATATGGCCGGTGGCGGAATTGTTGACGGTCACCGTACCGTACGCGCTGTAGGCCAGCACGCCTTGTGCCTGGGTGTAGCTGCCACCTGTCGTCGCCGTGATGTTGCTGCTGTTGCTGACGGTGACATTGCCGTAGGCGCCGGCGTAGATGCCGATCGCATTGGCATAGTCGGAGGTCGCGGTGATCGCCGCCGTGTTGGTCACGCTGGCGGCACCGGCGTAGGCCATTGCCTCGATGCCGGTCGCGCCGAGATACATGCCGCTGGCCGTGATCGTGCTGGCATTGCCGACCTGGACATTGCCGTACACCGAGCTGGCATTGATGCCCGTGGCCATCCCGGTCGCCGTCGCGACGATGCTGCCGCCGGTATTGCTGACCAGGGTGCCATTCATCGAGGTCGCCTCGATGCCGGTCGCGGCGTAGTAACCCTCCACGCTGATGCTGCCGCTGTTGCCCGCCTGCGCGATGTCGCCGCGCACGAACATGCCGTACGCCGAATAGCCGGTGTAGTAGCCGCCCGGGAAATCGGTGGCGTGGATGCTGCCACTGTTGACCGCGGTGGCGGTGCCGTAGTCGGCGCGTGCGAACACGCCGACCGCGACGTTGCCGCCGGTGGCCACATCGATGCTGCCGCTGTTGCTGACGCTGGCATCGCCCTGCAGCGCGACTGCGAATACGCCAGCCGACTGACCGTAGGCGTAGCCCTCGATGCTGCCGGCGTTGTTCACCATCACGTCGCCCTGGGTGGAGACCGCCAGGACGCCGAAGCCACGGCCGAGGTAGGAGTAGAACCCGATGTCCGCGCCGGCCTGGTTGCTGACCATCGCATCGCCGGTGCCGGCGGAGGCGTATACGCCGAACGCGTACTTCTCGCCATTGGCATACAGCGAACCGCCGTTGACCACGGTGACGTCGCCCAGCGCGCGCGCATCGATCGCGGTCGCCTGGTACTTGCTGGTGACGTTGACCGTGCCGTAGTTGCCCACCGCGGCATTGCCGTTCCCGGAGAACGCGCTGATGCCGACCGCGCCGTAATACAGGGACGCGTTATTGGTGACCTCGAGATCACCGTGGTTGATGACAGTTGCATCTCCGGCGAACGACAGCGCCGCAAGACCGGTCGCCGCGCCTTCCGAGTCGACGCTGACGACACCGTCATTGCTGATGAAGGCATCGCCATCAGCCGAGGCAAACACGCCGTAGGCGCCATAGCCGTACTTGTTGGACTGGCTGACGGTGATGTCGCCCTCGTTATAGATCCCGACCATGCCACCCAGGCCACTGGCGACGGCGGAGATGCCGTTGGCGCCGAAGATGCCGCTGGCGGTGATGTTGCCGGTGTTCTCCACCAGCACCATCGCGTTCTCGCCGTTGCTGCTGACGTTGATGCCGTTCGCCAGCTGGGTGCCGTAGTAGTCGGTGTTGCCGTTGTAGCTGTTGTAGTAGCTGACCAGGCCGGTGCCGGCCACGATGTCGCCGCCGTTGACCACCACCGCATCGCCACCCGACTGCACCTCGATACCAGTGGCGTAGCCGCCCCTCACCTCGATGTTGCCGGTGTTGGTGACTCGCACGCCGTAGCTGCCGCCGGTGGCGTAGATGCCGAAGGCCTGGCCGCCGTTGGCGTAGCCCAGCGAATTGCCGTAGTAGTCCACCGCCTGCTGGAACGGCATCGTGTAGGCCACGATGTCGCCGCTGTTGGTGACGCGCGTGTACGCAGTCCCCTGCGCCTCGATGCCCGCGCCCCAGGCATAGCCAGCCGCGGCCAGCTCGCCGCTGTTGTCCACGTCCACGACGTAGCCGGAGGCAAAAATGGCATCCGCGATCCCGGTTCCGGAATAGGCGGTGATGGCGCCGGTGTTTTGCACGCTGGCCATGCCATAGGCACTGTAGGCATACAGGCCGATCGCATTCACGCTGGCATACGCCGAGGAGAAGCTCGCCGCGACGACGTCGCCACTGTTATCGATGGAAGCATCGCCCAGGATGGTGTATGCCTTGACGCCGGTGGTCGGACCCGCCTGCGACAGCGCATTGACATCGCCGCTGTTGATGACCGATGCATTCCCCAGCATGCTCTCGGCATCGATGCCGCTGGCGCCGCCATAGATCCCGATGGAGCTGACGCTGCTGGCGTTGGTGATCGTGGCATCGCCGTAGAAGGCACTGGCGAGCTCGCCGATCGCCTGGCCCATGGCGAAGGCATCCACGCTGCCGGCGCTGCTGGTGATGGTGGCCGAGTCCATGCCGCTGGCGGCGATGCCGATTGCGGCGTTATAGCCGCTTGCTTCCACCGTGCCGCTGTTGTCCGCCATCGCATCCATGCCGCGCGCGATCACGCCGTAGGCCACCCCATAATCGGAGTGGGCGAGGACGCTGCCGCTGTTGCTGACGCTGGCCATGCCGTTGTCGGCGCGCGCGAACACGCCCACCGCCGCATTGGTTCCGCTGTAGGCGCTGATGCTGCCGCTGTTGGTGACGCCCACGTCGCCGTAGCTGGACACGCCAAACACGCCCACCGACTGACCCGCAACGTAGGTCACGATTTCGCCGCTATTGTCCACCGCGACGTTGCCGTTGGTGCTGACGCCGAGGATGCCGAACGCGGTGCCGCCATACGATCCACTGTAGGTGGCGTAGATCGTGCCGCTGTTGGTGACCGCCACATCGCCATTGCCGGACTGGGCGCGGATGCCATACGCGCGCCAGGCATCGATCGAGATGTCGCCGCTGTTGTCCGCGGTGGCGCCGGTCAGGCCGCCCACGTCCATGCCGACGCCGATGTACTTGGTGGTGACGTCGATCTGACCGCTGTTGCTGGCCATTGCGCTGCCATTGCCCGAGAACGCCACCACGCCATAGGCGTTGTAGCCGAGGAACGCGGTGGAATCGACCGAGATATCGCCCGAGTTCACGACGCTGGCATCGCCGGCGAACGACAGCGCGACCGCGCCCGCGGCCGCACCAGCCGAGTTCACGGTGATCGCGCCGCTGTTGGTGATCAACGCATCGCCATCGGCCGACACGAAGATGCCGTTGGCGCCATAGCCGTACTTGCTGCCCTGCGCGACGGTGATGTTGCCGCTGTTGTCCACGCTGGCGGTGCCGCCGAGGCCGCTGGAAACCACCGAGATGCCGGTGCCGCCGTAATAGCCGAACGCGGCGATGTCGCCACTGTTGACGACATCGACCGCCGCGCCGACGCCGCCGCTCATCGCGTCGATACCGGTCGCAAGCGCGCTGTAGTAGCTGCCGGCATAGACATAGCCGGCGGTGATGTTGCCGGTATTGCCGATGGCGATATCGCCGCCGACACTGCTTGCGTAGATCCCGGTGGCGTAATACCCCTGGGCGTTGATGGCACCGGTGTTGGCAATGGTCACCCCGGCGTCGCCGGTGGCGTAGATGCCGAACGCGTGCGCGCCGCCGCCACGCGCATACGCCGTGATGTTGCCGTCGTTCTGCACGCTGGTGGTGCCGGTGCCCTGCGCCTCGATGCCGGCGGCCCAGGTGTTGCCGTTGGCATACAGCGCACCGGAGCTGACGATGCTCACGTCGGCGCCGGAAGCGAAGATGGCATCCGCCAGACCATTGACCGAAATCGCGGTGACATCGCCGCTGTTGGTGATGCTGGTATTGCCGTACAGCGAATAGCCGTACAGGCCGATGGCGTTGCCATAGACGGTGTAGGCGAACACCGGGCCGCCGTTGCTGATCGTGACGTCCCCGGCCGCGCTCAGCGCGCGGATGCCGGTGGCACCAGTGCGACCCTCGGCGATGATTTCGCCAGTGACATCGATGGTGGCGCCGTAGTAACCGGACGCGGTGATGGCCGTGGCGTTGCCCTGCTGGCTGACCGCGGTGACGTCGCTGGCGCCGTCCACGAGAACCGTTCCCGCCGAGGCGCTGGCATTGACGCCGACCGCCGTGCCATTCGCGTAGGCCGCGATGCCGCCGCCGACGTTATGCACCGTGGTCCCGTACACGGACTGCGCGACTTCGCCGAATGCCGCCGTATTGCCGCGGGCGACGATGTTGCCGTTATTGGACACCTCGGCATACGCGCCCGAAGCGATCACACCGTAGGCCGCGGTGCCCGGGAACCCGAACGCGCCGCTGGTGGCGTAAATGTCGCCGGTGTTGTCGATGCTCGCCGTGCCGCTGCTGGCCACCGCGAGCACGCCGCGGGCAGTGCTGTTGGCGGAGGTGACATTGATCGTTCCGCCATTGCTGACGTCGATGTCGCCCTGCGGCGCCTGCGCCAGGACGCCATACGCCTGCGCCGAGGCCAGACCGCCGATATAGCCCTGGTTGTCGACCACGATGCTGCCATCGGCGGCATAGGTCCACACGCCCCAGCCGCGCCCGGCGGCCGAGAAGAACTCGATGGCCCCGTAAGCGTCGTTGTAAACGTTGATATCGCCGCCGTTGGCCAGCGCGTACACGCCCAGCGCCAAGGTGCGGCCGCGTGCATAGATGCCGCCGCTGTTGCTGATGGTGATATCACCGCCGCCCGACACCGCCTTGATGCCGTTGGCACGACCGCTCAGGCCGGAACCCGCGTTGGCGATGGCGCCGATGTAACCACTGTTGTCGACGGTCAGGTCGCCATAGCCGCTGATGTCCACGCCGCTGGCCACGCGCACGCCGGTGGCCCTCACGAACCCGGAGTTGTCCACCGTGGCGCTGCCGTAGCCGCCGGCGGCGAGGATGCCGGTCGGCGTCACCGAGGTACTGTTGATGCTGCTGGAAACGATGACGCTGCCAGAATTGGAGACCGATGCTTCGCCGGTGGTGGACAGCGCGGCAAGGCCGAACGCCGGACCGCGCGAGGTGACCGTGATGTCGCCGGAGTTGTTGATTTCCGCGAGCGCGTCGCCGGCGGCAAGGATGCCGTAGCCGCCGTAGCTGGTGATGGTGCGATTCTGCTGCACCACGATGTCGCCATCGTTGTTCACCACCGCGCTGCCGCCGACGCCGGACGCCACCGCGGAGATCCCCGTGGCGCCATACACCGCCGCGGCATGGATGTAGGCGCTGTTGTCGACCTGCACCACCGCGCCACCGCCATTCGAGGAGGCGTAGATCCCCCACGCCAGCGCGCTGCCGGTGATGGTGCCGGCATCGATGCTGCCGCTGGCGTAATTGGTGATGGCGACATCGCCGCCGGATTCGGCGTGGATGCCGGTCGCGTAGTAGCCGCGCGCGGTGATGTTGCCCGCGTTGACCACGCTGGCGCTGGCATCGCCCGTGGCATAAATGCCATAGGCCAGACCGTTGCTCGCCGTCGCGGTGATGCTGCCGGTATTGGTGACGGCCACGCCGTTGCCGGCCTGTGCCTCGATGCCCGCCGCCCAGTAATCGCCGGTTGCGGTGAGGCTGCCGGTGTTGATCACGGTGACATCGTTGCCGGAGGCGAAGATGGCATCCGCCAGGCCGTTGGGGGCGTCCGCCACGATGCTGGCGGCATTGGTGATGGCGACGTCGCCGGCCAGGGCGTAGCCATAGATGCCGATGGCATTGCCGTAGTCGGAATGCGCGCTGATGGCGCCGAGCGCGCCGTTGACGATGCTGACGTTGCCGGCCCCGCTATAGGCGTAGATCGCGGTCGCATCGCCGGCTTGGTTCTCGATGATCGGGGTGTTGTTGACGATGTTGATGTTGCCAACGGAGTACCCGCCGATCAGGGTCGGCGAGGGGCCCCCCGCGCCGCCGGGCACCAGCAGGGGGATGGCGGTGAGGTCCTGCACCGGAGCGAAGTCGAGCGCGGAACGCTCGATCCGCAGCGCGTGCGCGGAAACCGCTGACTGCGGAGTCGCCGCGGTCGCGGTGCCGCCGAAGCCGATCGCCAGGGTCAGCGCGGAGACCGCCAGTGCCGATCGCACCGCACGGGTCATGGGGGCCACTTTGAAAGTGCGGCGGTTGCGCGCCTTGCCCGACGTGCCGACGTTCCGGATCTTGCTCATGTTGAATCCCCCATCCCTTGAAGTGTGTATCCGCCTTGCCCCGGCGGCTTGAAGCCGCTGCAGCATGCCGTTGCAGTGCTGGCGTGCCCCGGGCGCGGAACTCCCGGACACACGTCTTACGATCGGGTTTATCGCAGCTGAACGAACACTGTGTCAACTAGGTCACGTTTCCAGTGCGCTCTGAAGCTTTCCTGAATGCGCCCCTCGGCCAGTATCTGCGCAACCGCCCCGGCCGCCTGCGCGATGCCCGCGGACGGGCGCCTCGCATGGCGCATCCGGTTTCTGGAATAATCGGCGCTGAATGGCCACCTTCGGCCACGACCTGCGGGGGCACTGTGCGCGCGTACGACCTGGCGTTTCTGAAGCGTTTCTCGATGGTGATCGCCTTCCTGTTCCTGGTGATGGTGGGCTTGATCCTGTTCGCCCACTACCTGAACGGCAAGGTGGTGTACCCCGCCGATCCGATGGCCGAACAGAAGACCCTGGAGCGGATCGCCCCGGTCGGCGCGGTGTATGCCGGCGCCACCGGCGCCGCCGCCCAGGCCGCGGCGGCCGCGGCGGCGGCCGCGGCGGCGGTGGCGAACGTGCCGTTCGGCGGGCGCACCGACGGCGCCGAGATCTTCAACAACGGCCCCTGCACCGGCTGCCACACCGCTGGCGTCGGCGGCGCGCCCAAGCTGGACGCCGCCGGGATCGGCGCGCGCGTGGCCCAGCAGGGCATCGACGAGCTGGTGAAGAAGGCGATCTCCGGCTTCCAGGGCGCGGTCGGGGTGATGCCGGCCAAGGGCGGCAACCCGGCCCTGACCGACGAGCAGATCAAGGCCGCGGTCGAGTACATGGTGGCGCAGAGCAAGAAGTAAGCGCCTGCGCCGCTCAGCGCGGACGCCGCCTGCGGGCGGCGTCTTTGTTTCCGCGGCCCGGCAATGCCAGCATCGGAACCGGTTAACGCCCGCTTCGGCATCATCCGCGGCATGGACATGGACCCCCCCCCCACCGCCATCGCAGGCCCCGCCGGCCGTCTGGAGATCGCGCTCGACCCCGCCGACGCCCC
>CAYYAT010000016.1:6195-13876 GCA_964469595.1 uncultured Thermomonas sp. | reverse complement strand
CCAGCTCGGCGGCGATCGAGCTGCCGGCGCGGCCGATGAACAGCAGCGCGGTCAGTACCGGCCCCAGCTCGCGGTACAGCGACAGCCCGAGCAGGGTGGACAAGGCGTCGCTGGCGCCGAAGGTGGTCAGGGTGCGATAGCCCTGCAGGGTCAGTACCAGGCCGACGAAGGCACCGCCGACCACGATGATCGGCAGCGAGCGCGCCCCGACCTTGTAGATTTCCTTCACCAGCTCGACCAGCAAATCGCGGCTCGGGCGCGAGGCGCGCAGCACCGAGAGGGCGAACAGCCCGGAGCGGCCAAGCGCACGCAGGGTATCCGTCAATGCCATCAGGCGGCCCTCTGTCCGGTGACGTCGTCGAATGCGATCGGCCCGTGCGGGCTGCCGTCCAGGAACTGCCGCAGCAGCGGGTCCTGGCTGGCCTGCAGCGCCTCGGGCGTGCCGTCGAACACCAGCGTGCCGTTGGCGACCACCACCGCCTGGTCGCAGACCGGCAGGGTTTCGCGCACGTGGTGGCTGACCACGATGCAGGTCAGCCCCAGCGACTGGTTGAGCTGGCGCAGCAGCGCCATCACCACCGCGCTGGCGATCGGGTCGAGCCCGGTCAGCGGTTCGTCGCACAGCAGCAGCGGCGGATCCAGCGCCAGCGCGCGCGCCAGCGCGGCGCGCCGGGCCATGCCGCCGGAGAGCTCGCGCGGGAACAGGTCGGCCGCCGCGCCCAGGCCGACCGCGTCCAGCTTGGCCTGCACCCGCGCCTGGATCTCGGCCTCGGGCAGGCCGGAATGGGCGCGCAGCGGCAGCGCCACGTTCTCGGCCACGGTCAGGTCGGTGAGCAGCCCATTGCCCTGCAGCAGCACGCCCAGCCGCTTGCGCATCTCCAGCAGGCCGCGCGGGTCGCGCGGCACCGGCTGGCCGAACACTTCCAGCGTGCCCTGCGCCGGCACCAGCTCGCCGGTGATCGCCGCCAGCAGGGTGGACTTGCCGCTGCCGGACGGGCCCAGCACCGCGGTCATGCTGCCGACCGGCACCTCCAGGCTCAGCCCGCGCAGGATGGTGCGGCCGCTGTATCCCAGGCGGACATCGGACAGGCGCACGGCGGGGGAAGTGGGGTTGGGCATCGGTCTCGGGACGCGGGCGGGACGATAGGGAAACGCGGACTGCGGCTTTCCGCTGCGGCGCGTCGCGCGCGCAGCTTGGCGGGCATTGGCTGAACGGGGGCGGAGCGGGTAAACCAGCGGGTACAGGAATTATCACCGATCCGCGCCGCGCGTGCACACCGGCCTGCGCCCGCCTCTCCGGCCAGTGCTGGAATGCAGCATTCCGTGCGCCGCGCCTGGGCTAAGATGGCCGGCAAGGAGAAGGCATCCTCCGGCCTGTTTCGGCAGGCGAACCGCACGCGGCGCAAGCGCCGGGCTGCTGATGATGCCTGCCCATCCGGACGATTGCCGGTGCGCAGGCTCATCACGGGTTGCGCGTGCCGGCCACATGCGAGGCACTGGCCGTGAATTTCATTGCAGCCCTGGGAATCTTCATCGGCGCCGGCTTCGGCGCGCTGGCGCGCTGGGGTCTGGGCCTGGCGCTCAACCCCCTGTTCCCGACCGTGCCGCTGGGCACGCTGGCCGCGAATACCGTCGGTGGCCTGCTGATGGGCGTGCTGCTGGCGCTGTTCAACCAGTTCGATGCCCTGCCCCCCGCGCTGCGGCTGGCGCTGATGACCGGCTTCCTCGGCGGGCTGACCACGTTCTCCACGTTCTCCGCCGAGATCACCACGCTGATGATGCGCGGCCAGTTCGGCTGGGCCGGCGCCGGCATCGCGCTGCACGTCGGCCTGTCCCTGCTCGCCACCTGGGCGGCCTACACCGCCACCCACGCCCTGCTGCAGGCGCAAATCCAAGGAGCAAGCTCATGAAAGGCATCCACCTGCGCGTCTATACCTACGAGAACAGCCGCCACGAGGGCAAGCCGCTGTACGAATGGCTGCTGCGCAAGGCGATGGAGTCGGGCATCCCCGGCGGCTCGGTGTTCCGGGCGCTGGCCGGCTTCGGCCGCCACGGCACCCTGCACGAGGAGCGCTTCTTCGAGCTGGCCGGCACCGAGCCGGTGCTGGTCGAGTTCGTGGCCGGGCGCGCGCAGATCGATGCCTTCCTCGACCTGCTGCGGCAGCAGAACGTGCAGGTGTTCTACGCGATGATCGAGGCCGAGTTCGCGATCCTTGGCGACGATGCCGGCTGATCCGGCATGAGCGCGCTGCTCGACCTCGACCCGCTGTATCTGGTGGTCGTCTCGCTGGCCCTGCAATGGCTGGCCTGCGTGGTGCTGCTGGTGCTGCGCCGCCGCTCGCGGCCGCTGGCGACGGGGGTCTGACGCCGGCGCGGCCGGCAGGGTCAGTGCAGGTGCCGCCGTGCGGGGATGGCGCGCGCCGCGCGCGCGGGCATCGCCATCGGCATCCGCGCGCGCGGGCTGGCCGGCACCGGGATGGCGATCGGCGCCTCGCGGATGCCGCGCAACACCGCCACCAGGCGGTCGTAGTGCGCGGCCAGCTGCGCGAACAGCTCGGCATAGGCGTTGCGGCAGGCATCGGCCACGTCGCGGTAGGCGCTGCGGCCCAGGGTCAGGAAGTAATCGACGCTGACCCGCCGGCGTTCCGCCTGCGCGGGGAACAGCCCGGCGATCAGCAGGCAGCGGTCGCCGACGTCGCGCAGCGAGTCGCTGCGATGGCGCCCGGCGGATTCCTGCGCGCGCAGCCAGTCCAGCGCCTGCACCCGCGCCAGCAGATCGGGATCGCGCTGGTGCCGCAGCAGGACGAACACCAGATAACTCTCCTGCATCTCGTCCAGCGCGACCTGGCTGCGGGCTTCCGCGTCGCGCAGCAGGCCCTGCCAGAGTTCGGCGGCGGTGCCGTGATGAAGGGTGTTCATGCTCCTCCTCCAATGTGCGTGGAACCTTGCGGCAACGCTAGCGCGATTGGCCGAGACGGTGTTGGCAGCAGAATGACCTTCCTGCTGCCAGCAACGGCAGAATGGGGCCGGGCTTGACAGGCGGAGGACGGACGATGAGCGAACTGTGCGGAGCGACACACGAGGTGTTCAACCAGCCACCGCCGCCCGGCCCGTTCGACTTGTGGGCGGACGATCCGGGGCTGCGCGCGGCGGTGGCGCGCGAAGGCGGCGCGGCATTCTCCGCGTCGCTCGCGGCCTACGGCGCGCTGGCCGGCGATGGGCTGCTGCGGCTGGCCGACGAGGCGCACCGCGATCGTCCGCGCCTGCAGGCCTTCGATGCCTACGGCCGCCGGATCGACCGCGTCGCCTTCAACGCCGCCTACCACGAGGTGATGGGCGCGGCGATCGCGCACGGCGTGGCCGGGCTGTCGTGGGCGCGCCCGCAGCCGGGTGCGCACGTCGCGCGTGCGGCGCTGAGTTATCTCCACTACCAGGCCGAGCCCGGCAGCAGCTGCCCGCTGACCATGACCCACGCCGCGGTGCCGGTGCTGCGCCAGGCGCCGGCGCTGCGCGCGTGGGCGGACAAGGCCTGCGCGTTCGCCTACGACGGCCGCGACCTGCCGATGGCGGACAAGCGCGGCGTCACCCTCGGCATGGGCATGACCGAGAAGCAGGGCGGCAGCGACGTGCGCGCCAACACCACGCGCGCCACGCCGCTGCAGGCGGAGGGCGAATATGCGCTGGTCGGGCACAAGTGGTTCTTCTCGGCGCCGATGTCGGATGCGTTCCTCGTCCTTGCGCAGGCGCCGGGCGGATTGAGCTGCTTCCTGCTGCCGCGCTGGCGCCCGGACGGGACCAAGAACGCGCTGCGGCTGATGCGGCTGAAGGACAAGCTAGGCGACTGGTCGAATGCCTCCAGCGAGGTGGAGTTCGACGGCGCGTGGGCGCATCGCATCGGCGCCGAGGGCCGCGGCGTCGCCACCATCCTCGAGATGGTGATGCTGACCCGGCTGGACTGCATGCTGGGCTCGGCCGGGCTGATGCGGATGGCGCTGCGGCAGGCGCTGCACCACGCCCACCACCGTCGCGCGTTCGGCAAGCGCCTGCTCGACCAGCCGCTGATGCGCAGCGTGCTGGCCGACCTGGCGCTGGAGTCGGAAGCCGCCACCGCGCTGGCACTGCGCGTGGCCGGCGCGGTCGACCGCGCGCCGCAGGATGCGCAGGAAGCGGCGCTGGCGCGGATCGCCACCGCCATCGGCAAGTACTGGATCTGCAAGCGCACGCCGGGCTTCGTCAACGAGGCACAGGAATGCCTGGGCGGCCTCGGCTACATCGAGGAGACGCTGCTGCCGCGCCTGTACCGGCAGGCGCCATTGAATTCGATCTGGGAAGGCAGCGGCAACATCCAGTGCCTGGACGTGCTGCGCGCGCTGGCGCGCGAGCCCGAGACCGGCGCGGCGCTGCGCGCCGAGTGGCAGGCGGCGGCCGGCATGGACGCGCAGTTCGACGCCGCGCTGCAGGCCGGCATGGCGATGCTCGAGGCGGGCAGCGACGAAGCCGGTGCGCGCGCCTTCGTCGAGCGCCTGGCGCTGCTGCTGCAGGGGGCGACCTTGCTGCGCGCCCGGCATCCGCTGGCGCGCGACTGGTGCGCGGCGCGGCTGGGCCCGGCGGGCGGCGCCACCTACGGCAGCCTGCCGGCCGTAGTGGATCGCGAGGCCGCGCTGGCCTGGGTGATGGCGCCGGCATAGCTCCGCCCGCAAGCCCTGCGGCGCGGTGACGAAAAATTTACGCAGGCTCCGCTGCGCGGGAATGGAGGCTTGACGCGTACCCTGCCGAGAATGCCGCCATGCAGTTATGCCACTGCATGCATCCCGCGAGCATTCGATGAATCCACGACTTTCCCGACGGCACCTGCCGCTTCAGGCGAACGTCGCCCTGCTTGCACTGCTTCTACCCGGGATCGGCTTCGCGCCGGGTGCGAGGGCGGTCGAGCTGCAGGGGACGGCGGCCCTCACCAGCGACTATGTCTGGCGCGGCAGCAGCCAGACGCTGGGCGATCCGGCGGCCCAAGCCGGAATCCGGATCGCGGGCGGGTCAGGGGTATATGCCTCGGCCTGGGGTTCGAACGTGAAATTCGCACCCGATGCCGGGGCCAGGCATGAGCTCGATCTTGGCCTCGGCTGGAGCGGTGCGCTTGCGCGCGACTGGACCGCCGATGTCGGCCTCTTGCGCTATCGCTACCCGGGCAATCGCGCCGGCCTGGACTGGAGCGAACTCGATGCGACCCTGACCTGGAAAAGCCGCTACTGGGTGACTCTCGCGCATTCCCGACGGGCGCTGGGCACGGCCGCGGCCGGCACCTATGCCCCGCTCGGGGCGAAGTGGCCGCTGCGCCCGGGATTGCGGATCGAGGCCGCGCTTGCCCGCTATTGGCTCGCCGGCAGCGTGTTGCCGGTGGGCGGCTATGCGCACGCCCAACTGGGTGCCGTCTGGACACTGGCGGCGCCGCTGGAATTCCGGCTGACCGCGCATGCCACCGATGGCAGCGCCGGGCGTCTGTTCGGCGGCGGCTATGCAGCAAGTCGGCTCGAGGCGGCGCTGCAGGCCAACTTCTGATCCCGGAACCAACGGAGACCCACGATGCCCCTCTGGCTCACTCTCGTTTGCGGCGCGGTAGTGGTCGTCGCCTGCGCCTACCTGCTGTACGTGATCCTGCATCCGGACCGGTTCTGACGAGGCTCGCTCATGACCGAAGCATTCCTTGTGTTCGCGCTGGCGGTCGGCCTTGGCTGGCCGCTCGGGCACTATCTCGCCACGGTCATGCGCGGCGAACCGATGCGCGGCGACCGCTTGTTCGGCGTGCTCGAGCGGCCGATTTACCGACTGCTCGGCACCAATCCGCGGCAGGGCATGACCTGGCGCGGTTATGCCTGGGCCTTCATCGCCAGCAACTTGGTGCTGGGGGCGCTGGTGTGGCTGCTGTTCATGGCCCAGGGCTGGCTGCCGCTGAATCCGGATGGGATCCCGGGCATGCGCTGGGACACCGCGCTGCACACGATGGTCTCGTTCCTGACCAACACCAATCAGCAGCACTACTCCGGCCAGGCCCAGCTGTCGTATCTCTCGCAGATGGTCGGCATCGTCGGGTTGCAGGTGGCCACGCCGATGATGGGCCTTGCCGTGCTGGCCGCCACCTTGCGCGCGCTGATGGGCGGACGCCAGGCCATACGTTCCGGCGCCGATCCGGCGGCCACTGCCGGCAGCGAGCCGGATGTCGGCAATTACTGGGCCGACCTGGTGCGCCCGACCCTGCGCCTGCTGCTGCCGTTGTGCCTGCTGTGGAGCGTCCTGCTGGTGTCGCAGGGCGTGCCCGCCACCCTGGAGGCCGGCCCGACCGTGCGTCCGCTGGATGCTTCCGCCGGGATGGCGGCGCAGAAGATCCCGCTGGGGCCGGTCGCGCCGATGGTGGCGATCAAGCAACTGGGCACCAATGGCGGCGGCTGGTACGGCCCGAACAGCGCGATGCCGCTGGAGAACCCGACGCCGTTTTCCAACCTGCTGGAGACCCTGGCCATCGTCCTGCTGCCGGTCGCGGTCGCCTTCATGGTCGGGCCGTTCACCGGGCGCCGGAAGTTCACCGCGCTGGTGGTCGCGAGCATGCTGTTGCTGTCGGTGCTTTCCGCCGGTGCCGGGATGCTGGCGGAGGGCTCCGGCGCCACTGGCACCGCCACCGGTACGGCGGTGATGGAGGGCAAAGAGGTGCGCTTCGGCATCGAACCCTCCGCGCTCTGGGCGAGCCTGACCACCCAGACCAGCAATGGTTCGGTCGATGCCATGCACGATTCGCTGGCCCCGCTGACCGGGCTGGTGGCGCTCGGCAACATGCTGGTCAACGCGATCTGGGGCGGTATCGGCTGCGGCGTTCAGCAATTCCTGGTCTATCTGCTGCTGGCGGTGTTCCTGGCCGGGCTGATGACCGGGCGCACGCCGGAGTTGTTCGGGCGCAAGATCGAGGCGCGCGAGGTGCGCCTGCTGTCGCTGCTGGTTCTGCTGCAACCGCTGGCGGTGCTCGGGTTCACCGCCATCACCCTGGCGATCCCGGCGATCACCGGCAATTCGAATCCCGGCTTCCACGGCGTCACCCAGGTGTTCTACGAGTACACCTCGGCCTTCGCCAACAACGGTTCCGGCTTCGCCGGACTCGGCACGGCGACCTATTGGTGGAACCTCAGCTGCACCGTCGTGCTCGCATTGGGGCGCTACCCGGGGTTGCTGGTGCCGCTGGCGGTGGCCGCCGGCATGGCCCGCAAGCGCCATGCCCCCGCCGGCCCCGGCAGCCTGGACACCGAAACCCCGACGTTCGCGCTCACCACCATTGCGGTGATCGTGATCCTGACCCTGCTGCAGTTCATGCCGGTGCTGGTGCTCGGCCCGGTTGCCGAGCATCTGAGCCTGGCAGCGCACGGAGGACCCATCGCATGAACCGCCCTGCCCACGGCCACGCCCTGGTCGATCCCGCCACCCTGCGCGCGGCGGCCGGCGCGGCCTTCCTCAAGCTCGCGCCGCGCCACATCGTCGGCAATCCGGTGATGGCGATCGTGCTCGCCGGCACCCTGCTGGCGGCCTTGATCACGGTCTCCGGCGTGGCGCCTTTCGGATTCGGCGGCGCCGTCAGCGCGATCCTGCTGGTGACCGTGCTGTTCGGGACTTTCGCCGAGGCGGTCGCGGACGCGCGCGGCCG
>CAYYAT010000016.1:0-6185 GCA_964469595.1 uncultured Thermomonas sp. | reverse complement strand
GCCGATACGCGCAGGCCGTTGACGATCTTGTAGGTGGGGTTGAGCGCGGTCGCGGAAGCGCGCGGCCGCGGGCAGGCGGCATCGCTGCGGCGTGCGCGCAAGGATCTGGTCGCGCGCAGGTTGCTGGAGGCGCCCGAGGGATCCTTGCCCGGGGCGCGCGGCCGCGAGCTTGCGCTGCCTGCCGCGGAGCTGAGGCCCGGCGACCTGGTGGTGGTGTCCGAAGGCGAGTTGATTCCGGCCGACGGCGAGATCGTGCTTGGCCTGGCCACCATCAACGAGGCCGCCGTCACCGGCGAGTCCGCGCCGGTCCTGCGTGAGGCCGGCACCGACCGCAGCGGGGTGATTGGCGGGACCAAGGTGCTGTCCGACGAGATCGTGGTGCGCATCACCGCCGAGCCCGGCAACAGCTTCCTCGACCGCATGATCGCGCTGGTCGAAGGCGCCAACCGCAAGAAGACGCCGAACGAGATCGCCCTGACCCTGCTGCTGGCGGCGATGACCTTGGCCTTCCTGATCGTGTGCGCCACCCTTCCGGCGATCGGCGCCTTCGTCGGCGTGCGGGTGGATCCGCTGCTGCTGATCGCGCTGCTGGTCTGCCTGATTCCCACCACCATCGGCGGGCTGCTGCCGGCGATCGGCATCGCCGGCATGAACCGGGCGCTGTCGGCCAACGTGCTGGCCAAGTCCGGCAAGGCGGTGGAGGTCGCGGGCGACGTCGACGTGCTGCTGCTGGACAAGACCGGGACCATCACTCACGGCGACCGCCAGGCGACCGCATTCCATGCGCTGGCCGGCGTCAGCTCCGAGCAGCTGCGGGAGGCCGCCCTGCTGTCCTCGCTGGCCGACCCGACCCCGGAAGGCAAGTCGATCGTGAAACTGGCGCGCGAGCAGGGCACCGCACTGCAGGATCCGGAGCAGGCCCACTTCGTGCAGTTCAGTGCGCAGACGCGGATGTCGGGTGTGGACCTCGACGGCGGCGCGCGGGTGATCCGCAAGGGCGCGGGCGACGCGATCGAGCGGCATGTCCTCGCGCTGGGCGGCGAGGTTCCCGCCGAGCTGCGGGCGCGCATCGAGCAAGTCGCGCGCAAGGGCGCGACGCCGCTGGCGATCTGCGAGGGGCGCTTCGTGCTCGGCGTGGTCGAGTTGTCCGACGTGGTCAAACACGGGGTCAAGGACAAGTTCGCCCACCTGCGCGCGATGGGCATCCGCACGGTGATGATCACCGGCGACAACCCCCTGACCGCGGCGGCGATCGCGGCCGAGGCCGGGGTGGACGATTACATCGCCGAGGCGCGGCCCGAGGACAAGCTGGCGCGCATCCGCGCCGAGCAGGCCGCCGGGCGCCTGGTCGCGATGGTCGGCGACGGCACCAACGATGCGCCGGCGCTGGCCCAGGCCGATGTCGGCCTGGCGATGAACTCCGGCACCCAGGCGGCGAAGGAGGCGGGCAACATGGTCGACCTCGATTCCGATCCAGCCAAGCTGCTGGCGGTGGTCGAGGTCGGCAAGCAGCAGCTCATCACCCGCGGGGCCCTGACCACGTTCTCGCTGGCCAACGACGTATCGAAGTACTTCGCGATCCTGCCGGCGCTGTTCGCCGCCGCGATCCCGTCGATGGCCGCCCTCAACGTGATGGGCCTGTCCAGCCCCAGGAATGCGGTGCTGGCGGCGCTGGTGTTCAACGCGCTGGTGATTCCCGCGCTGATCCCGCTCGCCCTGCGCGGGGTCCGCTTCCGGCCGGCCAGCGCCACCGTGCTGCTGCGGCGGAACATGCTGCTGTACGGGGGGGGCGGCGTCCTGCTGCCGTTCGTCGCCATCAAGCTGATCGACCTCGCGCTGGCCGCGACGGTCGGTCCCTGAGGAGGATCTGCCATGCATGCGTCCATTCCCGATCCGTCCCTGCAGGAGCACCCGGGCCTGCGCGCGCCGTTGGCATTCGCCGCGCTGGTGCTGTGCGGATTCGGCCTGCTGTATTCGCTGGCCGGCACCGCCCTGGACGGGTGGCTGTTCCCGGCGCGCGCGACGGGCAGCCTGCTGGTGCGCGACGGCCAGGCCGTCGGCTCCGCGCTGCTGGCGCAGCCCGCCTCCGATCCGCGCTATTTCCAGCCCAGGCCGTCGGCCGCCGGCTACGATCCGATGGTGGCCTCCGGGAGCAACCTGGCGCGCAGCAATCCGGTCCTGCAGGCGCGCATCGCCGGAACGCGCCTGCAGATCGCGCGGCGTGACGGCGTGGCGGCGGCGGCGGTGCCAGCGGAGCTGGTGACCGCATCCGGCAGCGGGCTGGATCCGGACATCAGTCCGGCAGGCGCCCATGCCCAGGTGGCTCGCGTGGCGCGGGCGCGCGGCCTGGACCCCGCGGTGGTGCAGGCACTGGTGGACGCGATGGTCGAGCCGCCCCAGTTCGGGCTGCTGGGGCAGCCGCGGGTCAACGTGCTGCGCCTGAACCTGGTGCTGGATGCGCGTTCGCGTTGAGCCGGCGCACAATCCCCGCATGAGCGCAGCCACCGACGATTCCGGCCGGGCACAGCAAGCCGATGCGCTGCTCGGTGAGCTGCGCCGCCAGGGTGCGGGCCGCCTGACCCTGTTTCTCGGCGCCGCGCCCGGCGTCGGCAAGACCTACGCGATGCTGTCGCGCGCGCGCGAGCTGAAGCGGCAGGGGGTGGACGTGGTGGTGGGGCTGGTCGAGACCCACGGCCGCGTCGAGACCCAGGCCCTGCAGGAAGGCCTGGAGGTGTTGCCGCGCCGGCGCATTGAATACGCGCCGGCCGCCGGCGCGCCGCGCATGCTCGAGGAGCTGGACCTCGACGCCCTGCTCGCGCGCAGGCCGAGGCTTGCGCTGGTGGACGAGCTGGCGCATCGCAATGCGCCGGGGAGCCGGCACGAGCGGCGCTGGCAGGACGTGGTGGAGCTGCTGGATGCGGGGATCGACGTCTATACCGCGGTCAACATCCAGCACCTGGAGAGCCTCAACGACGTCGTCCACCGAATCACCGGCGTGCGCGTGTCCGAGACCGTGCCGGACAGCGTGTTCGACCGCCTGCGCGACATCAAACTGGTGGACCTGCCGCCGCGCGAGCTGATCGAGCGGCTGCAGCAGGGCAAGGTGTACGTACCGGAGCAGGCGGCGCAAGCGCTGCAGGCGTTCTTTTCCCCGTCCAACCTGACCGCGCTGCGTGAACTGGCGATGCAGACTGCCGCTGACCGGGTGGACAGCGCCCGGCGCGTGGCGCCGGTCGCGCGCGGCCTGCCGGGGACGGCGCTGCGCCGGCGCGTGCTAGTCGCGATCGACGGCCGCGGGCAGTCCGAGTACCTCGTGCGGGTCTCGCGCCGGCTGGCCGAGCGCCGGGATGCGCCGTGGACGGTGGTGACGGTGCAGACCGGCGGCGCGCCCGACCCGGCGCAGCAGCTGGAACTGGATCGCGCGTTCGCGCTGGCGCGCCGCCTGGGCGGCGATGCCGAGGTGCTGCACGGCGGCAACGTGGTCGATGCGATCCTCGACCACGCCGCGCGCAGCGGCGTTTCCACCATCGTCCTCGGCCGCACCCGCGAGCGTCCGTTTGCGCGGATGTTCAACCGCACCCTGACCCAGCAACTGCTGCAGCGGGGGGCGCACTACGAGCTGACCATCTTCAGCACGCCGGAAGCACGCGCCCGGGCGCGCCAGTCCGAACGCCGGTTCGAGCACTGGTTGAGTCGCAGCGATGTGGGCATGGCGGTACTGGCGGCGGTGCTGGCCACCGCCGCGAGCGCGCTGACCGAGCGCTGGCTGGGCCTCGACGACCTGTCGATGGTGTTCATCGTCGCGGTCGTGCTGGTGGCGGCGCGGACCCGGATGGCCGCGGCGGTGCTGGCGGCCGTGCTGTGCTTCCTGTCCTACAACTTCTTCTTCATCGCCCCCCGCCTCACGCTGTTCATCGGGGCACGCCAGGGCGTGGTCACGGTGTTCCTGTTCCTGGTCGCGGCGCTGGTCGCGGGGCGGCTGGCCTCGCGCCTGCGCATGCAGGTGCTGGCGCTGCGGGCCGCGAACGCCCACACCACGGCATTGCAGTCGTTGGGCCAGCAGCTCGCGGCGGCGGCCGATCTTGGCCAGGTGCTGGAGGCGGGACGGCGCGCATTGCGGCAGGCGACCGGTGCCGACGCGGTGGTGCTGGCGACCCAGGATCCGGCGCAGGGCGACGCGCTCGATGCCCTGCCGGAGAAGGACCGCGCGGCGGCCGACTGGGCATTGCGCAATCGCCAGGTCGCGGGGCGCCACACCGATACTCTCGGCAATGCCGTCTGGTGGTTCCGTCCGCTATCCGGCGACGGCAAGCCCGTGGGCCTGCTCGGGCTGCGCTTCCCGGCGAATGCGCCGCGCCCGGGGCCGGAGCAGAACCGCCTGGTCGAGGCGATGGCCAATGACATCGCGCAGGCCATCGCGCGCACCCGGCTGGTGGCCGATCTCGAGGATGCGCGCGTCACCGGCGAGACCGAGCGCCTGCGGTCTGCGCTGCTGTCCTCCGTCTCGCACGACTTGCGCTCGCCACTGGCGGCGATGATCGGTGCCGCCGACAGCCTGCGCCACTACGGCGATGCCATGGGCCAGGACGACCGCCGCGATCTGCTTCAGACCATCCGCCTGGAGGGCGAACGGCTGGATCGCTACATCCAGAACCTGCTGGACATGACCCGGCTCGGGCATGGCGGGCTGACCCTCAATCGCGACTGGATCGGCGTGGACGAGCTGATCGGCGCAGCGGTGGCGCGGCTGCATCGCTACCAGCCGGGGCTGCGCTTCGAGGTGCGGGTCGCGCCGGGACTGGCCCCGCTGTGGGTGCACCCGGCCCTGCTCGAGCAGGCGCTGTTCAACGTGCTCGAGAACGCCGCCCGGTTCTCGCCGGAGGGCGAGCCGATCATCGTCGATGCCCGCGATGCCGACGGCCGCTTGCAGGTGGACATCGTCGATCGCGGCCCCGGCATTCCCGAGGAGGAGCGCAAGCGCATCTTCGACATGTTCTTCAGCGTGGAGCGTGGCGACCGCGGGCGCCAGGGCACCGGGCTCGGGCTGGCGATCACCCAGGGCATGGTCGGGGCCCACGGTGGCAGCGTGGAGGCTCTGCCGGGGCGCGATGGCTGCGGCACCACGATCCGGATTACCCTGCCGCGCATGTCGCCCGGGACTGCCAGCGCATGAGCGAATCCGCCGCCATCCCGCCCGCGCGCGTCCTCGTGATCGACGACGAGCCGCAGATCCGCAAGTTCCTGGACATCAGCCTGCGGGCGCAGGGCTACCAGGTGGAGACCGCGGACACCGGCGAGGCCGGGGTGGTGGCGATGGCCAGCCGTGGCGCCGACCTGGTCGTGCTCGATCTGGGCCTGCCGGACATCGACGGCCACGCGGTGCTGCGGCGCCTGCGCGAATGGTCGCAGGTGCCGGTGATCATCCTCACCGTGCGTGCCGACGAGCGCGAGAAGGTGGCCCTGCTGGATGCCGGCGCCAACGACTACGTCACCAAGCCGTTCGGCGTGCAGTATTTGCAGGCACGCGTGCGCGCCCTGCTGCGCACGCACGCCACCGCCGGCGAGGTGGCCCCGGTGTTCGAGCGCGACGGGTTGCGGGTGGACCTGGCCCGGCGCACGGTGCTGCTGCACGGCGAGCCGCTGCAGCTGGCGCGCAAGGAATACGCCCTGCTGGCCCTGCTGGTCCGCCATGCCGGGCGGGTGGTGACCCAGCCACAGATGTTGCGCGAGCTGTGGGGCAACCACCACGAGCACGACACCCACTACCTGCGGGTGCTGGTGGGCAAGCTGCGGCAGAAGTTGGGCGACGCCGCCGCATCCCCGCGCTGGATCGTCACCGAGCCGGGCGTGGGCCTGCGCCTGCGCAGCTGACCCGGTTCGTCGCGTCAGTCCCGGGTTCGTCGCAAACCGCTTGCCGTGCATGGGTCGTGGAGCGACAACGGTGGGGCGGGGCGTCGATGCGGACGTCCCGGCCCCCGTTGAAGGAAGCCGCGCCATGAAGACCCTCGCCGTCCTGCTGCTGTGGTGCCTGCTGTTCGTGCTGTGCTGGCCGCTGGCGCTGCTGGCCTTGGTGCTGTGGCCGCTGGCCTGGCTGCTGTCGCTGCCGTTTCGCCTGGTCGGCATCACCTTCTCGGCGGTGTTCGCGTTCCTGCGCGCGCTGCTGATGCTGCCGGCGCGCCTGCTGG
>CAYYAT010000015.1:0-13921 GCA_964469595.1 uncultured Thermomonas sp. | reverse complement strand
ACGACCTTGCCAAGGTCGGGGTCGCGAGTTCGAGTCTCGTTTCCCGCTCCAAATTTCAACGAAGCCCCGTCCGCGGGGCTTCGTCGTTTCAGTAAGATCAGACCGTCATCCGGCCGGGTGGCAGAGTGGTTATGCAGCGGACTGCAAATCCGCGTACGCCGGTTCAATTCCGACCTCGGCCTCCAATCGAAAGCCCCGCGAAAGCGGGGCTTTTTTTCATTCGGCGGCGCCGAGCGCATGCGCGCGTGGCGGGCCGCCGTGCCGGTGACGCGCCGCAAGCACGCCCATGCAGGCTGATGGCACCCATGCCGCCGATTGGCCACGGCACGGCAGCCGCCACGATCCCTTCGCGCATTACGGCGATCAAGGCCTTCGCGTTAAGCTTCCCGCACAGCCCGGATGGCGAAACTGGTAAACGCAAGGGACTTAAAATCCCTCGGCCGCAAGGCCATGTCGGTTCGATCCCGACTCCGGGCACCACCTTCGCAGGGAGCCGCCGTGGCCCGCTATGCCGTATACGTCGCCAGCCTGCTGCTGGCGCTAGTGTTCCTGGTGCTGTCCGCGTCGCATCCACATGCGTGGTGGGGCGTGGCGGTGTTCGCCGCGCTGGCGGCGCTGGGTACCTTCGACCTGCTGCAGCGCAAGAGCACCCTGCGCCGCAACTATCCCCTGCTGGCGCACGTGCGCTACGGGCTGGAGACCATCGGCCCGGAGATGCGGCAGTACTTCATCCAGTCCGATACCGAGCAGGCCCCGTTCTCGCGCGAGCAGCGGGCGCTGGTGTACCAGCGCGCCAAGCACGTCAGCGACGTGCGTCCGTTCGGCAGCCTGCAGGACGTGTACGGGATCGACTACGAGTGGATCAACCACTCGCTTGCGCCGGTGGAGATGGCCGATCCCGACTTCCGCATCCTGGTGGGTGCCGGTTGTGCGCAGCCGTATTCGGCCAGCGTGTTCAACATCTCGGCGATGAGTTTCGGCGCGCTGTCGGCGGCGGCGATTCGCGCGCTCAATGCGGGCGCCAGGCGCGGCGGCTTCTACCACGACACCGGCGAGGGCTCGATTTCGCCCTACCACCGCGAGGGCGGCGGCGACCTGGTGTGGGAACTTGGCTCCGGCTATTTCGGCTGCCGCAACGAGGACGGCAGCTTCAGCGCGGAGCGCTTCGCCGCGCAGGCGCGCGATCCGCAGGAGAAGATGATCGAGGTGAAGCTGTCGCAGGGCGCCAAGCCTGGCCACGGCGGGGTGCTGCCGGCGGCCAAGCTGACCGCCGAGATCGCCGCTACCCGCGGGGTCCCGATGGGGCGCGACTGCGTCTCGCCGGCCCGCCATTCGGCCTTTTCCACGCCGCTGGAACTGCTGCAGTTCGTGGCCCGCCTGCGCGAACTGGCGGGCGGCAAGCCGACCGGCTTCAAGCTCGCGGTCGGGCATCCCTGGGAATGGTTCGCGATCGCCAAGGCGATGGCCGAACACGCCGATGCCCAGCCCCAGCTGCTGCCGGATTTCATCGTGGTGGATGGGGCCGAGGGCGGCACCGGCGCGGCTCCGGCCGAGTTCATCGACCACGTCGGGGTGCCGATGCACGAGGGCCTGATGCTGGTGCACAACACCCTGGTCGGGCTGAACCTGCGCGAGCGCATCCGCATCGGTGCGGCCGGCAAGATCGTCAGCGCGTTCGACATCGCGCGCACCCTGGCGATGGGCGCCGACTGGTGCAACGCCGCGCGCGGCTTCATGTTCGCGCTGGGCTGCATCCAGTCGCTGAGCTGCCACACCAACCGCTGCCCGACCGGGATCGCCACCCAGGATCCGGGGCGCTGGAAGCACCTGGACGTGCCCGACAAGGCGGCCCGCGTGTACGAGTTCCACCGCAATACCGTCTCGGCTCTGCGCGACCTGCTGTGCGCGGCAGGCCTGTCGCATCCTGCCCAGCTCGGCCCCGAGCACATCCTGCGCCGGGTCTCGCCGACCGAGGTGCGTTCGCTGGCGGCGCTGTACCGCTACCTGGAGCCGGGCGACCTGCTGGGCGGGCGGGTGCCGGGGCATGCGGTGTTCCGCGATTTCTGGGCGCACGCGCGCAGCGATGCCTTCACGCCGCCAGCGCATGTCCTGCGCCTGCGGGAGAGCAAGGCGACCTGATACGCTTGCCGGCCTGCCGACGCACCCTGGTTCACTGGCCTTGGACACCCCTGTTTCCCACCTCGACCGGCTCGAGGCCGAGAGCATCCACATCCTGCGCGAGGTCGCCGCCGAGTTCCGCAACCCGGTGCTGCTGTACTCCATCGGCAAGGACAGCACGGTGCTGCTGCATCTGCTGCGCAAGGCGTTTTACCCGGCGCGCCCGCCGATCCCGCTGCTGCACATCGACAGCACCTTCGAGTTCCGCGAGACCTATGCCTTCCGCGCGCAGGTGGCCGCACGCGGCGACGTGGAGCTGCGCGTCCACATCAACGAAGAAGGCGTGCGCCAGGGCATCAATCCGTTCACGCACGGCGCCAGCGTCTATACCGAGGTCATGCGCACGCGTGCGCTGCGCGAGGCGCTGGAGCAGGGCGGCTACGACTGCGCGATCGGTGGCGCCCGCCGCGACGAGGAGAAGTCGCGCGCCAAGGAGCGCATCTTCAGCTTCCGCACCGCCCAGCACCGCTGGGAGCCGAAGAACCAGCGCCCGGAGCTGTGGAGCCTGTACAACACCCGCATCCACAAGGGCGAGTCGGTGCGCGTGTTCCCGATCTCGAACTGGACCGAGCTGGACGTGTGGCTCTATATCCTGCGCGAGGGCATCGCGCTGCCGCCGCTGTACTTCGCGAAGGTGCGCCCGGTGGTGGAGCGCGACGGCGTGCTGATCATGGTGGACGATGAGCGCATGCCGCTGCGCGAGGGCGAGGTGCCGCAGCAGAAGAAGGTGCGCTTCCGCACCCTGGGCTGCTATCCGCTGACAGGCGGGGTGGAGTCCGAGGCCGAGACCACCGCGCAGGTGGTGGCCGAGGTGCTGGCCGCGCGTACCTCCGAGCGCCAGGGCCGGGTGATCGACCATGATCCGGCCGATTCGATGGAGAAGAAGAAGCAGGAGGGCTACTTCTGATGCACATGCAGGACGCCGAGGCGCAGGTGGCCGACTACCTGCGCCAGCACGAGCACAAGCAGCTGCTGCGCTTCATCACCTGCGGCAGCGTGGACGACGGCAAGAGCACCCTGATCGGCCGCCTGCTGCACGACACCCGCCGCCTGCTGGACGACCAGCTGCACGCGCTGGAGGCCGACAGCCGCCGCCACGGCACCCAGAACGGCGAGATCGACTTCGCCCTGCTGGTGGACGGGCTGGCCGCCGAGCGCGAGCAGGGCATCACCATCGACGTGGCCTACCGCTTCTTCGACACCGAGCGCCGCAAGTTCATCGTCGCCGACTGCCCGGGGCACGAGCAGTACACCCGCAACATGGCCACCGGCGCCTCCACCGCCGATGTCGCGGTGGTGCTGGTGGACGCGCGCAAGGGCCTGCTCACCCAGACCCGCCGGCACAGCTACATCGTGTCGCTGCTGGGCATCCGCCACGTGGTGCTGGCGGTCAACAAGATGGACCTGGTGGGCTACGACCCGGCGGTGTTCGCGCGGATCGAGGAGGCCTACCGCGCGCTGGCCGCGCAGCTGGGCATCGCGCGGGTGGACGCCGTGCCGTTGTCGGCCCTGCGCGGCGACAACATGACCGCGCGCTCGCCGGCGATGCCGTGGTACGACGGCCCGGCGCTGCTGGAGCTGCTGGAGACGGTGCCGATCGCCCGCGAGCGCGGCGATGTGCCGTTCCGGATGCCGGTGCAGTGGGTGTGCCGGCCCGACCAGGACTTCCGCGGCTTCGCCGGCACCGTGGCCTGCGGGCGGGTGGCGCCGGGCGACGAAGTGGCGGTGTTGCCGTCCGGGCGGCGTTCGCGGGTGGCGCGGATCGTCACCGCCGGCGGCGACCTGGCGCAGGCGGTGGCCGGGCAGTCGGTGATGCTGACGCTGGCGGATGAAGTCGATGCCAGCCGCGGCGACGTGATCGCCACCGCCGCCGCGCCGGCCGAGGTGGCCGACCAGTTCGCGGCGCACCTGCTGTGGATGGGCGATGCGCCGCTGCTGCCGGGCCGGCCCTACCTGCTGAAGCTGGGTACGCGCACGGTCGGCGCCTCGGTCACCGAGATCAAGCACAAGATCGACGTGAACACCCAGGATGCGCTGGCGGCCAAGCACCTGGAACTGAACGAGGTCGCGGTGTGCAACCTGCACCTCGACCAGCCGCTGGCGTTCGCGCCGTATGCCGAGGACCGCACCCTCGGCGGCTTCATCCTGATCGATCGCCAGAGCAATGCCACGGTGGCCGCCGGCACCCTCGATTTCGCCCTGCGCCGCGCCGCCAACATCCACTGGCAGCACCTGGACGTGGACAAGGCCGCGCGCGCCCGCGCCAAGCACCAGCCGCCGCGCTGCGTGTGGTTCACCGGCCTGTCCGGCGCCGGCAAGTCCACCATCGCCAACCTGGTGGACCGCAAGCTGCTGGCGCTGGGCCGGCACGCCTACGTGCTGGACGGCGACAACGTCCGCCATGGCCTGAACAAGGACCTCGGCTTCACCCCGGAGGACCGGGTGGAGAACATCCGCCGGGTGGCCGAGGTGGCCAGGCTGATGACCGACGCCGGGCTGATCGTGCTGGTCAGCTTCATCAGCCCGTTCCGCGCCGAACGCGAGATGGCGCGCCGGCTGTTTGAGCCGGGCGAGTTCCTGGAGGTGTTCGTGGACACCCCGCTGGACGAGGCCGAGCGGCGCGACGTGAAGGGCCTGTACGCGAAGGCCCGGCGCGGCGAACTGCGCAACTTCACCGGCATCGATTCGCCCTACGAGCCCCCGGAACACCCGGAACTGCACCTGCACACCAGCGGCGCCGACCCGGTGGCGCTGGCCGACCAGGTGATCGCGGCGCTGGGGCTGGAGGTCTAGCGCGAGACGCAGGAAGGAAGCGGCGGTGCGCTAGAGGAATCGGTCGAGCAGGCGGCGGCTGTGGCGGTCCAGTGCCAGCAGGTCCGGGATCAGGTAATGCACGCCGTGGCTGTCGGCCACCAGCAGGGCGTGCGCGCCCAGGCGGCGGATGTCGTCCTCGCTCTTGAGGATGAAGCGGGTATCGCCGCGGTCGGTCTCTACCGTCCACTGGCTGGGGGTGGCGAAGGTGGACACCTCGCGCAGGCGCCGGATCACCGGCACGAATTCGCGCTGTCCGAG
The DNA here is from genome assembly GCA_964469595.1 of uncultured Thermomonas sp. Lineage (GTDB taxonomy): Bacteria > Pseudomonadota > Gammaproteobacteria > Xanthomonadales > Xanthomonadaceae > Thermomonas. The sequence continues at coordinate 8,671 of CAYYAT010000015.1, read as the reverse complement.
TTCGGCTTCCACCAGCGCGCGCCGCGCCGGGTCCAGCGCGTCCAGGCGCGGGATCCAGGCCAGTTCGTGGCCGTCACCGCCGACCAGCGCGATCCCGGTGTCGGGCGCGCTCAGCGGGAACGCGCGCACCGCCACCACGCCTTCGTGCACGCGGCCGTCGGCGGCGGTCAGCACCAGCCGCCCGAAGGCATTGCGTTCGAGCCGGTACTCAGCGTTCATGCGCCACGCCCTCCAGCGGCAGTTCGGCCAGCGCCTCTTCCTGGTCCACGTTGCGCAGCTGCGCCTGGTACAGCCGCCAGTACGCGCCCTGGCGCGCCATCAGCTCGTCGTGCGGGCCCACCTCCACGATCCGCCCGCGCTCCATCACCACCAGCCGGTCGGCCTTGCGCAGGGTGGACAGGCGATGGGCGATGGCGAGGGTGGTGCGGCCCTGCACCCGGTTGTCCAGCGCGCGCGGGATTTCCTTCTCGGTCTCGGTATCCACCGAAGAGGTGGCCTCGTCAAGGATCAAGAAGCGCGGGTCGATCAGCAGCGCGCGCGCGATCGAGATGCGCTGGCGTTCGCCGCCCGACAGACCCTGGCCGCGTTCGCCCACCAGCGAGTCGTAGCCGTGCGGCAGGCGCAGGATGAACTCGTGCGCGTGCGCGGCGCGGGCCGCCGCCACGATCTCCTCGCGGCTGGCATCGGGGCGGCCGTAGGCGATGTTCTCGGCGATGGTGCCGAAGAACAGGAAGGGCTCCTGCAGCACCAGCCCGATGTGGCGGCGGTAGTCGGCCAGCGCGACCGAGCGGATGTCGATGCCGTCTACCAGGATCGCGCCCTGGGTGACGTCGTAGAAGCGGCAGATCAGATTGACCAGGGTGGTCTTGCCGGAGCCGCTGTGGCCGACCAGGCCGATCATCTCGCCCGGGCGGATCTCCAGGTCGAGGCCGCGGATCACCCCGCGGTTGCCGTAGCGGAAGCCGACGTCGCGCAGTGTGAGCGCGCCGCGCGGGGTCGGCAGCGGCACCGGGCGCGCCGGTTCCGGCACGCTGGAGACGTGGTCGAGGATGTCGAAGATGCGCTTGGCGCCGGCCGCCGCCTTCTGGGTCACCGACACGATCCGGCTCATCGAGTCCAGGCGGGTGTAGAAGCGGCCGATGTAGGCCAGGAACGCGGTCAGCACGCCCACCGTGATCTGGTGCCGCGACACCTGCCAGATGCCGAATGCCCACACCACGATCAGCCCCAGCTCGGTGAGCAGGGTGACGGTCGGGGTGAACAGCGACCACACCTTGTTCAGGCGGTCGTTGATCGCGAGGTAATGGCGGTTGGCCTCGCGGAAGCGGCGGATCTCGCGGCCCTCCTGGGCGAACGCCTTGACCACACGGATGCCGGGGATGGTGTCGGCCAGCACGCTGCTCAGCTCCGACCAGGCGCGGTCGATCTTCTCGAAGCCGGTGCGCAGGCGGTCGCGCACCAGTTGGATCATCCATGCGATCAGCGGCAGCGGCAGCAGCGTCACCAGCGCCAGCATCGGATTGATCGAGAACAGGATGGCCGCGATCATCGCCAGCATCAGCACGTCGGTGGCGAAGTCCAGCAGGTGCAGCGAGAGGTACAGGCAGATGCGGTCGGATTCCGAGCCGATCCGGGTCAGCAGGTCGCCGGTGCGCTTGGCGCCGAAGTATTCCAGCGACAGCGTGAGCAGGTGCTCGTAGGTCACCGTGCGCAGGTCGCAGCCGATGCGCTCGGACACCAGCGCCAGGATGTAGGTGCGCGCCCAGCCCAGGAACCAGGCCAGCAGCGCCGAGCCGAGGATGCCGCCCAGCAGCATCAGCACCAGGCGCTGGTCGATCGGCTGCCCGTTCTGGAACGGGATCAGCACCTTGTCCATCAGTGGCATGGTCAGGTACGGCGGCACCAGGGTGGCGCCGGTCGAGGCCAGGGTGAGCAGGAAGCCGGCCAGCAGCGCGCCGCGGTAGGGGCGCGCGAACCGCCACAGGCGCAGCAGGGTCCAGGTGGACGGCGGGGTGTGCAGTTCGCGCACGCAGGCCGGGCATTCGTCCTCGTCTGGCGGCAGCGGCGCCTTGCAGATCGGGCACAGCGGGGCGTCGTCGTCGCCCGCCGGGGATGCCTCCTCGGCGCGTTCCTGCAGGCGCTCGAACTGCGACAGCAGGCGCAGCGCGGCCAGGTTCTGGTCGAGGGTGAAGCGGCAGTGGAACAGGCGGCGGTGGGCATCCACCAGCTCCAGCTGGCCGACGCCGGCGTGGTCGCCGTGGCGCAGTTGCAGGCCTTCGCCCAGCGCCCAGTCCTGCCACTGCGCGGCGCGCGGCGGGCGCGCGAGCAGGCGGCGGTCGGTCAGCACCAGCACGCCGTCGCCGTAGTGCAGGGCATCGTCGAGGTCGATCGCGAGCGCGGCCAGCGCGGTTTCGCCGGGCTGCAGCCGCTGCTGCAGCGGCTCCTGCCAGTGGGGTGGCAGGCCGTGGCAGGCGGCGGACGCAGCGGTAGGCGCGGGGGCGAGGGACGCGGGCATGGGGCGGCTGTTTTTTAAAGAATCCGTAATATGACGCCAGAGCCCGGCTCCGCTACTCTGGATGGCATCCAGAGGGAGCAAAGTATAGCGAGCGGCAGGGCGCCCAAGGCGACGCATCTGCCGGTCCGCAGCGCCGACATGAAGCACGCCGACATCACCATCCTACGGGTCGCCTATCTGCGCGGCCCCAACCTCTGGACCTACCGCCCGGTGCTGGAAGCCTGGGTGGACATCGGCGGTCTCGAGGACTATCCCTCCAACCGCATCGACGGGCTCACCGAGCGCCTGCTGGCCTGGCTGCCGGGGCTGCAGGAACACCGCTGCAGCGTGGGCGCGCCGGGCGGCTTCGTGCAGCGCCTGCGCGAGGGCACCTGGCCGGCGCACATCCTCGAGCACATCACCCTCGAGCTGCAGACCCAGGTCGGCATGCAGACCGGCTTCGGCAAGGCGCGCGAGGCCGGGCCGCGCGGCCTCTACAAGGTGGCCGTGCGCTCGCGCGACGAGCAGGTCAGCCGCGCCTGCCTGCTGCTGGCGCGCGACCTGCTGATGGCCGCGATCAACGACACTGCGTTCGACCTGCCGGCGCGGCTGGCTCCGCTGCGCGAGCTGGCCGACCGCCGCCTGCTCGGGCCCAGCACCGCGGCCATCGTGGAGGCCGCCGGCGAGCGCGGCATCCCGCACCTGGGGCTGACCGACGGCAACCTGGTGCAGCTGGGCTACGGCCGCCGCCAGCGCCGGATCTGGACCGCCGAGACCGAGCGCACCAGCGCGATCGCCGAGAGCATCTCGCGCGACAAGGACCTCACCAAGACCCTGCTGGCCAGCTGCGGCGTGCCGGTGCCGGAAGGGCGGCTGGTGGAGGACGCGGCCGACGCCTGGGAGGCGGCGCAGGAGATCGGCCTGCCGGTGGTGGTGAAGCCGCTGGATGCCAACCACGGGCGCGGCGTGTTCGCCGACCTCAAGACCCGGCAGGACGTGGAGACCGCCTACGCCGGCGCGCTGGCCGAGGGCAGCGGGGTGATGGTGGAGCGCTTCATCGAGGGCGACGAACACCGCCTGCTGGTGGTCGGCGGCAAGCTGGTGGCGGCCAACCGCGGCGATACCGCGCGGGTGGTGGGCGACGGCCGTTCGACCATCCGCGAACTGATCGACCTGCAGATCAACAGCGATCCGCGCCGTGGCGAGGAGGAGGGCTTCCCGCTGGAAACCCTGCTGCTGGAGCGCGAGCCGATCGCCATCCACGAGTTGCAGCGGCAGGGCTACGCGCCGGAGTCGGTGCCGCCCGCCGGGCAGGAGGTGCTCATCCTGCGCCACGGCAACATGGCCTTCGATGTCACCGACGAGGTGCATCCGGACGTCGCCGCGGCGGCTGTTTTGGCGGCGCGCGTCGTTGGTTTGGATATCGCCGGCATCGACCTGGTGACGCGCGACGTGTCCAAGCCGCTGGCGCAAACGCGCGGCGCGATCGTCGAGGTCAACGCCGGCCCCAGCCTGCTGATGCACCTGAAGCCGGCGATCGGCAAGCCGCGCCCGGCCGGGCAGGCGATCGTGGACCACCTGTTCGCCGCCGGCGACGATGGCCGCATCCCGGTGGTGGGCGTGCTCGGCCGGCGCGAGCCGGAGCTGCTGGCGCGCCTGGTCGGGCACCTGCTGCGGCTGTCCGGGCGCAGCGTGGGCCTGGCCTGCGGCGAGGGCCTGTTCCTCGACCAGCGCCAGCTGGTGGCGCGCCCCTGCCAGCATTTCGACGGCGGCCAGCGCCTGCTGATCAACCGCGACATCGAGGCCGCGGTGATCGAAACCAGCGCGCGCGCGATCCTGGCCGAGGGCCTGCCGTACGACCGCTGCCAGGTCGGCGTGCTCACCGATGCCGATCCCGACCCTGCGCTTTCGGAGTTCTACATCGATTCCCCGGAGCGCCTGCATGCGGTGCTGCGCACCCAGGTGGACGTGGTGCTGGCGCAGGGCGCGGCGGTGCTCAATGCCTGCGAGCCGGCGGTGGCCGCGATGGCCGGGCTGTGCGACGGCGAGGTCATCCTGTTCGCGCGCGATGCCGATGCCGCGCCGCTGGAGCCGCACCTAGGGCAGGGCGGGCGCGCGGTGTTCGTGCGCAACGGCGCGATCGTGCTGGCGGCTGCCGGCAACGAGGAGCCGCTGGCGCGCGCTTCGCGCTTCGCGCTGACCGGGGCGGCGGCCACGCCGGCCCAGCTGGAGGCGGTGCTGGCCGCGATCGCCGTGGCCTGGGCACTGGACGTGCCGGTGGACCTGATCCCGGCCGGCATCGAACATTTCGAACAGGAGCGGGCGGCCGCCGCCCGCGCCACCGACGCGATGGGCGCGTGATGGACATTTCCCGCATCCGGGCCCTGCGCGGCCCCAACCTGTGGACCCGGCGCACCGCGATCGAGGCCATCGTCACCCTGTCGCAGGGCGAGCGCCCGCTGGACAGCATCCCCGGCTTCGAGGAGCGCCTGCGCCAGCGCTTCCCGGAGCTCGGCTTCCTGCGCACCACCCGCCAGTCCGAGACCCTCACCCTGGCGCACGCGCTGGAGTTCACCGCGCTGTGCCTGCAGGCGCAGGCCGGCTGCCCGGTGACCTTCAGCCGCACCGCGCGCACGGTGGACCCGGGCGTGTTCCAGATCGTGGTCGAATACAGCGAGGAAGCGGTGGGCCGGCGCGCGCTGCAGCTGGCCGAGCAGCTGTGCCAGGCTGCGCGCGAGGACGCGCCGTTCGACCTCGAGGCCGCGCTCGCGGAACTGCGCGCGCTGGACGAGGACGAGCGCCTGGGGCCGAGCACCGGCGCCATCGTGGAGGCCGCGGTGAACCGCGGCATTCCGTACCGGCGGCTGACCTCTGGCAGCCTAGTGCAGCTGGGCTGGGGCAGCCGCCAGCGGCGCATCCAGGCCGCGGAGATGGACAGCACCAGCGCGATCGCGGAAGCCATCGCGCAGGACAAGGCGCTGACCAAGAAGCTGCTGCGCGCGGCCGGGGTGCCGGTGCCGGAAGGCCGGCCAGTGGCCAGCGCCGAGGAGGCCTGGGCGACGGCTCGGGAGATCGGGTTGCCGGTGGTGGTCAAGCCGCTGGACGGCAACCAGGGCAAGGGCGTCACCGTCAACCTGCACACCGAGGCCGACATCCGCCGCGCCTTCGAGGTGGCGCGCGAATTCCGCGACGACGTGCTGGTGGAGCGCTACCTGCCCGGTGGCGACTACCGCCTGCTGGTGGTCGGCGACCGCCTGGTGGCCGCGGCCCGGCGCGAGCCGCCGAACGTGATCGGGGATGGCGTCTCCAGCGTGCGTGCGCTGATCGAGCAGGTGAATGCCGATCCGCGCCGCGGCGAGGGCCATGCGACCTCGCTGACCCGCATCCGGCTCGATGAAATCGCCCTGCGCACGCTGGAAAGGCAGGGACTGGACGCCGACTCGGTACCCGAGAAGGGACGCCGGGTGGTGCTGCGCAACAACGCCAACCTGTCCACCGGCGGCACCGCCACCGATGTCACCGGCGACGTGCACCCGGAAGTGGCGGCGCGTGCGATCGAAGCCGCGCGCATGGTCGGGCTGGACATCTGCGGGGTGGACGTGGTCTGCGAGACCGTGCTGCGCCCGCTGGAGGAGCAGGGCGGCGGGATCGTGGAGGTCAACGCCGCGCCGGGCCTGCGCATGCACCTGGCGCCGTCGTACGGCAAGCCGCGCGATGTCGGCAAGGCGATCATCGACGCCATGTTCCCGCCCGGCGAGAACGGGCGCATCCCGGTGGTGGCGGTCACCGGCACCAACGGCAAGACCACCACCGTGCGCCTGATCGCGCACCTGCTGCGCACCCGCGGTCTGGGCGTGGGCATGACCAATACCGACGGGATCTACGTCAACGGCGTGCAGATCGACGCCGGCGACTGCTCCGGCCCGCGCAGCGCGCGCAACGTGCTGATGAATCCGCTGGTGGACGCGGCGGTGTTCGAAACCGCGCGCGGCGGGCTGCTGCGCGAGGGGCTGGCGTTCGACCACGCCGACGTGGCGGTGGTGACCAACATCGGCATGGGCGACCACCTTGGCCTGAACTTCATCACCACCGTGGACGACCTGGCGGTGCTGAAGCGGGTGGTGGTACGCAACGTCGCCAAGTCCGGCTTCGCGGTGCTCAATGCGGCCGATCCGGTGGTCGCGGCAATGGCCGCGCAGTGCCCGGGCAAGGTGATCTTCTTCGCCGCCGACGGCGACCAGCCGGTGCTGGCCGCGCACCGCGCCCAGGGCGGGCGGGTGGTGTTCGTGCAGGACGACGACCTGGTGGCGATGGAAGGCGGGTTCGAGACCCGGCTGCCGCTGGCCGGGGTGCCGGTGACACACGGCGGCCGGGTTGGCTTCCAGGTGGACAACGCGATGGCTGCGCTCGCCGCCGGCTGGGCGCTGGGGCTGGACTGGGGCGTGATCCGCCAGGGCCTGGCCAGCTTCAACGCCGATACCGGGAATGCGCCGGGGCGGTTCAACGTGCTGCCGTACAAGGGCGCCACCGTGATCGCCGACTACGGCCACAACCCGGACGCGATGGCGGCGCTGGTGGCGGCGGTGGAGAACCTGCCGGCGCTGCGGCGCACGGTGGTGATCAGCGGCGCCGGCGACCGCCGCGACGAGGACATCCGCCAGCAGACCCGCATTCTCGGCGCGGCGTTCGACACGGTGATCCTGTACCAGGACGCCTGCCAGCGCGGGCGTGCCGACGGCGAGGTGCTGGGGCTGCTGCGCGAAGGCCTGCAGGGCGCGCCGCGCACGCGGGTGGTGGAGGAGATCCACGGCGAGTTCGCCGCGATCGACCGCGCGCTGGAACTGCTGCAGCCGGGCGAACTGTGCCTGGTGCTGATCGACCAGGTGGAGGAATCGCTGGCGCATTTGCGCGCCCGGATCGGCGCCGGTTGAGGCGCCGGCCGATCCGCCGTGGCGCGCTCAGCGGCGCACGCCGAACGGCGGCGGCTGCAGGGCCGGGTGCTCGGCCTTGGGGCGGTCCAGGTGGTAGCCCTGGACCATGTCCACGCCCATCTCGCGCAGCATCAGCAGGGTGCGCCCGTCCTCCACGAACTCGGCCACGGTCTGCTTGCCCATGCCGCGCGCCACTTCGATGATGGTGCGCACGAACACCTGGTTGTCGGCGTCCTGCGGCAGGTCGCGGATGAACATGCCGTCGATCTTGAGGATGTCGGCGTTGAGATGCTTGAGGTAGGCAAACGAGGCGAAGCCGGCGCCGAAATCGTCCAGGCACACGAGGCAGCCGGTGCGGCGCAGCGCTGCGATGAAGCGTGCGGCATCGCCCATGTCGGACACCGCCGCGGTCTCGGTCAGCTCCACCAGCAGGCGACGCGGCGCAACGTGCCGCTGGCGCAGTTCCTCGGCGATGAAGGCGGGCAGGTCGGGATCGTCGAACGAGCGTCCTGAGATGTTCACCGCCAGCGCCGGCAGGTGCGGATGCGCGGCCAGCAGGCCGATGCACTGGCGGACCACCCAGCGGTCGATTTCCAGGATCTTGCCGCTCTTCTCGGCATGGCCGATGAATTCCGCCGGCAGGATCAGGTTGCCGGGTTGGGCGGCGTCCTCCATCCGCAGCAGCGCCTCGAGGTGCTCGAGGTGACCGTCGCGGGCGCGGTAGATGCCCTGGAAATGCAGGCGCAGCAGATCATGCTCGAGCGCATGCGCAATGCGGTCGTTCCAGCCCAGATGCGTTGCCATCGCGCGCGAGGCGTCGTGGTCGGGGCGGTACACGCTCCAGCGGTTCTTGCCGGTGTGCTTGGCCTGGTACATCGCCATGTCGGCATGCGCCACCAGGTCCTGGGCGTCGCCGGCGTGGGTGGGGAAGTGGGCGATGCCCAGGCTGCAGGTCAGGCGCAGGGTCTGCTCGCCCAGGTCCTGCGGGGTCTGCGCGATGCGGCGGACGATGCGCTCGGCCAGCTGGGCGGCCTCGTGCTCGCTGGCATGCGCCATCAGCACCACGAATTCATCGCCGCCCAGGCGGTACAGGGTGTCCTCTCCACGAATCAGCGTGCGCACTTCCACTGCGATCCGGTTGAGCACGGCGTCGCCGGCGCGATGGCCATAGGTGTCGTTGACGTACTTGAACTCGTCGAGGTCGAACACCAGCAGCGCCAGCTGGCTGGGCGTGCGCTCGGCAGCA
>CAYYAT010000014.1:0-14026 GCA_964469595.1 uncultured Thermomonas sp. | reverse complement strand
GGGTGGACGTGGCCAGCGCGCGGGTGGGGTTCCGGGTGGTGCGGCAGCTGTAGTATCGCGCTAGCACGCGGGCGCCTTCGCGCATGAAGGGAGACGGCCATGAACATGGGGCAGATGCCGGGCGGGCGACGCGGTGGGCTGCGGCTGTGGGTGCTGCTCGCATTCGCCGCCTACGGTGCGTACTACTGGTATTCCAACCGCAGCATCGATCCGCTCACCGGGCAGGCGGTGGTGATCGACAAGGGCATCTCGCCCGAGCAGGAAAAAGCCCTGGGCCTGCAGGCCTACCAGGAGGTGCTGCGGCAGGAGCGTCCGCTGCCGGCCGATGCGCAGGCCTCGCGGCAGGTCGAGGCGATCGCGAAGCGGCTGATCGCGCGCATCCCGCCGGTCTCGGATGCGCTGGCCGCCGAGCACGGCCTGCAGGCCAACCACGTGGAGCGCGGCTTCGACTGGGCAGTGACGGTGCTGCAGTCGGACCAGGTCAATGCGTTCTGCCTGCCGGGCGGCAAGATCGCGGTGTACACCGGCCTGCTGCCGGTGGCGGGCAACGCGGATGCGATAGCCGTGGTGATGGGCCACGAGATCGCGCATGCCCTGCTGCGGCATGGGGCGCAGCGGATGACGCGGGCCAGGCTGGAACAGCTCGGGCAGCTGGCGGGCGCGGCCAGCGGCATGGACCAGGGCACGCTGCAGACGGTGATGTCGGCCTACGGCTACGGCAGCGCGCTGCCGTATGCGCGCAGCCAGGAAACCCAGGCGGACGAACTCGGCCTGATGCTGGCTGCTGCGGCCTGCTTCGATCCGCGTGAAGCGGTGCCGCTATGGGAGCGCATGGAGCAGGGCACGCAGGGCCGCGCGCCGCCGGAGTTCGCCTCCACCCATCCCAGCGCGGGCACCCGCATCCAGCAGCTGCAGGCGCTGATGCCGAAGGCGCTGGAATACCGCACGCGCTTCTGCGGCGATGCCGGCGGTGCCAGCGCGGGCTGACGGGCGCGCCGGCCCGGGCCGCGCCTTCAGCGCGGCTTCCGCGTGTCCTTCTCGCGCGGGTGGGTGGGCGTGCCCAGGCCGTTGCCGAGATTGCTCTGGAAGTCCTTCCACAGCGCCATGTTGCGCTCGGTGAGCTGGTTCAGCAGGGTCCACGGCGTCTGTCCCAGCAGGCCGCCCATCTGCTGCCGGAACTGGTTCTGCTGCTCGAGGAACAGCTGCATCGAGCGCTCCAGGTAGTTGCCCATGAAGCCCTGCAGCGAATCGCCGTAGAAGCGGATCAGCTGGCTGAGCAACTGGGTGGACAGCATCGGCTGCCCGTCCTGCTCGTGCTCGGCGATGATCTGCAGCAGCACCTGGCGGGTGAGGTCCTCGCCGGTCTTGGCGTCGCGGACCTCGAACTCCTCGCCATCGACGATCAGCTGGCGCACGTCCTCGATCGTGATGTAGCTGGAGATCTCGGTGTCGTACAGCCGGCGGTTGGGGTACTTCTTGATGACGCGGGTCGCGGACATGGAGCAGAAACTCTAAGGCGGCGCTGGGCGCAGCATGGCGCAGCGCAGCACGGCTTGCAACATGGCCACTAGACTATGCCCATGGATGCGGAACTGATGCAGCGGTTTTCCGGGATCGACCGCCTGTACGGGCGCGGCGCATTGGCGCGGTTGGCGGCCTGCCATGTCACCGTGGTCGGGATCGGCGGCGTGGGCTCGTGGGCGGTGGAGGCGCTGGCGCGCAGCGGCGTTGGCGCGCTGACCCTGATCGACGCCGACGAGCTGTGCATCACCAACACCAACCGCCAGCTGCCGGCGCTGGACGGCCAGTACGGGCGGGCCAAGATCGAGGCGATGGCCGAACGCTGCCGCGCGATCAATCCACGCATCCGGCTGCAGCTGGAGCCGCGCTTTCTCACCCCGTCGAACATGGCCGAGCTGTTGCAGGCTCCCGGCGATCTGGTGCTGGATGCCTGCGACAGTTTCCGCACCAAGGTCGAGGCGATCGCCTTCTGTCGTCGCCGCAAGCAGCCGATCATCACGGTCGGCGCGGCCGGCGGGCGCAGCGACGTCACCCAGATCCGCGTGCGCGATCTCTCGCGCACCGAGCACGATGCCATGCTCTCGCTGATCCGCAAGAAGCTGCGCGGCGAGTTCAACTTCCCCAAGAACCACGACCGCTACTTCGGGGTGCCGGCGGTGTATTCGCTGGAGAACGTGCGCTACCCGCAGGCCGATGGCAGCGTGTGCGGCGTGCGCCCGGCGCTGGGCGGCGACGAGGCGCTGAAGCTCGATTGCGGCGCCGGGTTGGGCGCGGCGACGCATGTCACCGGCGCGTTCGCGTTCGCGGCGGTGGGCAAGGCGATCGAACTGCTGCTCAAGCCGAAGCGGGCGGGTTGACGGGCAGGTCGGCGGGCAGCTCGAACAGGCGCATCGCGTTGTCGCGGGTGGCCGTCGCCACGGCTTCCGGAGTCATCCCGCGCAGCTGCGCGACCACCGCCAGCACCTCCGGCAGGAACGCCGGCTCGTTGCGCTGGCCGCGGTGCGATACGCCCGGCTGGTCGGGGCTGTCGGTTTCCAGCAGCAGCTGCTCCAGCGGCATGTCCGCCACGATCCGGCGCAGGCGCTGCGCGCGGTCGTAGGTCACCGGGCCGCCGATGCCGAGCAGGAAGCCGAGCCGGTGCAACTGCGCGGCCTGCTCGGGGCTGCCGGAAAAGCTGTGCACCACCCCGCGCAGCCCGCCGATGCGGCGCAGCGTGGCGATCACCGCGTCCACCGCGCGCCGCGCGTGCACGATCACCGGCAGCCCGAACTCCCGCGCCAGCCGTAGCTGGCCTTCGAAATAGTCCTGCTGCACCTGCGCGTCCAGGCCGGGGACGAAGAAATCCAGCCCGCATTCGCCCACCGCGTGCGGGCGTTCGCGCGCGATCCAGTCGCGCAGCAGTGGCAGATGCTCGGGTCGGTGGCGATTCAGATACATCGGGTGCAGGCCGTAGGCCGGGAACAGGCCGGGGCGGGCCGCGCACACCGCACGCAGCGCTTCCCAGCCGTCGGCGGCGATCGCCGGCACGATCTGCATCGCCACCCCGGCCGCACGCGCGCGCTGCCAGGCGGCGTCGCGATCGGCATCGAACTCGACCGCGTCGAAATGGCTGTGGCTATCGACCAGCCACATGCTCAGCGCTCGGGATGACGGGTGACCGTCGCCTCGTCCGTCGCAGCGGGTTTCTTCCAGCGCGCCAGCAACAGGGTGGTCAGGCCCAGCAGCAGTTCGTCCGCGAACGGAATGACATCCGGAACCATAAGGTCGAGCAGGAACAGGAGCGCGCTGACGAGGAACAGGCGCGGGAAGCTCAGCTTTCCCAGCCAGCGCAGCAACGGGGCGAGCAGAAGATGGCGCATGCCGGCACGCTAGCACGGCGGGTGCTGAATGCGGCGCTCATCAAGCTGAACGTATCCCGGGACGATGGCAGCGCGCATACTGGTTGCTCGGGGTCGATTCAGATTCGCCGTGCTGCAATCGGCCACGCCTCAGGGGGTCTTGCCACTTCAACTCATGCGGGAGCCGAACATGTCCAACAACACCACCCTCGCCATCGCCGTCGCGGCCGCCCTGGTGGTCGGCGGCGTGGCCGTCGCCGGTTACATGAACAGCCGCAAGCCGCAGACCCAGGAGGCCGTCGCCGGCGTCCCGGCCGGCAGCCTGCCGCAGGCGGGCGCCAACGGCGAGCCGCTGCCGGCCGGCAATGCCATCCCGGCCTCCGCCGCGCCGCGCCTGGATTATGCAGACGTGCTGGACGTCAAGCCGGTGACCGCCAGCGAGCCGCTGTACGCCAGCGTGGTGCGCAGCGAGCCGATCCGCGAGACCAATACCGTCAACACCCCGCGCGAAGTGTGCGAGGACGTGGTGGTGCAGGAGCGCCTGCCGGAGCGCGATGGCAACGTCGGCGGCACCGTGGTCGGTGCCTTGGTCGGCGGCCTGGTCGGCAACCAGGTCGGCAAGGGCGATGGCCGCAAGCTGGCGACCGTGGCTGGCGCCGTGGCGGGTGGCTATGCCGGGCGTGAAATCGACAAGCGCCACGAAGGCGGCAAGGTGGTGAACCGCACCGAGCGCCAGTGCCACACCGTCACCGGCACCTCCACCAGCGAGCGCACGGTCGGCTGGAACGTCACCTACCGCAAGCCGGATGGCAGCACCGGCCAGATGCGCATGGACAGCAAGCCGGGCACCCGGATCGCGCTGGGCGACGGCAGCAAGACCGTCGGCTACGATGTCACCTACCGCTACAACGGCGAGCAGCACACCGTGCGCATGGACAGCAAGCCCGGCGCGCAGCTGCCGGTGATCGACGGGCGCGTGGTCACCCAGACCGCGGCCGCCGACGGCGCGACCATGCGCTGAGGCCACATCCGCAAGCGGATTGCACGCGGGGCCGGAGTGATCTCCGGCCCCGTTCTGCATGGGCCGGCGAAACGCACGCCGGGGACGGCGGGATCGACGATTTGCAGGGAAAACCTGGTCGGATCGCACGTACCGGCTGTACGGGCCGCAAGATTACAATGACGGTTCGTCCATCCTGACCGTCAACCCGCCATGGCCCTGCACCCCTACGACCTGTACGACGTCCGTTCCATGCTCAGCGAAGAGGAGCGTGCGGTGCAGGACACCGTGGCGCGCTTCACGGACGAGAAGGTGCTGCCGATCATCGGCGAGTGCTTCGACGCCGGCCGCTTCCCGAAGGAGCTGGTGCCCGAGATCGCCGCGCTCGGCCTGCTGGGGTCCTCGCTGCCGGAGAAGTACGGCTGCGCCGGCCTGAACTCGGTCAGCTACGGCCTGATCTGCCAGGAGCTGGAGCGCGGCGATTCCGGCATCCGCAGCTTCGTGTCCGTGCAGAGCTCGCTGTGCATGTACCCGATCTACGCCTATGGCAGCGAAGAGCAGCGCCAGCGCTGGCTGCCCGACATGGCCGCGGGCAAGGTCATCGGCTGCTTCGGCCTGACCGAGCCGCACGGTGGCTCGGACCCGGCCAACATGAAGACCCACGCGCGCCGCGACGGCGGCGACTGGGTGCTCAACGGCTCCAAGATGTGGATCACCAACGGCAACCTGGCCGACATCGCCATCGTCTGGGCGATGACCGAGGAGGGCATCCAGGGCTTCATCGTCGAGAAGGGCATGCCCGGCTTCGCCGCGCAGGAGATCAAGCACAAGATGAGCCTGCGCGCCTCGGTCACCAGCGCGCTGTTCTTCGACAACGTGCGCGTGCCGGACAGCAGCCGCCTGCCCAACGTGAAGGGCCTGAAGGGCCCGCTGGGCTGCCTCACCCAGGCCCGCTATGGCATCACCTGGGGCCCCATCGGCGCCGCCATCGCCTGTCTGGACGAGGCGCTGCGCTACAGCAAGGAGCGCATCCTGTTCGGACGCCCGGTGGCCGCCACCCAGGCCGCGCAGCTGAAGCTGGCCGACATGGCCCGCCGCATCACCCTGGCCCAGCTGCTGTCGCTGCAGCTGGGGCGGCTGAAGGACGCCGGTACCATGCAGCCCACCCAGGTCTCGCTGGCGAAGTGGAACAACGTGCGCATGGCGATCGACATCGCCCGCGAGGCGCGCGACCTGCTCGGCGGCGCCGGCATCACCACCGAGCACTGCCCGATCCGGCACGCGCTGAACCTGGAATCGGTCATCACCTACGAGGGTACCGAGACCGTGCACGAGCTGGTGGTCGGCCGCGAGCTGACCGGTATCAACGCGTTCTGACCCGGAGCCGCCGGCATGCCCGGGCCCGTGCTCGAAACCGCGCGCCTGCGGCTGCGGGTGCCGCAGGCGGACGACTTCGATCGCTACGCCGAGGCCTTGGCCGACGCGGCGACCACCCGCTACATCGGCGGCACGTTGCCGCGCGCGGCGGCCTGGCGGCGGTTCCTGCAGATGCCCGGGGCCTGGGCGCTGCAGGGCTTCGCGATGTTCTCGGTCGTCGACAAGGCCAGCGGCCGCTGGTTGGGCCAGGTTGGGCCGTGGAAGCCCGAAGGCTGGCCCGGCAACGAGGTCGGCTGGACCTTCCACCCGGATGCGTGGGGCAAGGGCTATGCCACCGAGGCGGCCGTCGCCGCCATCGACTGGGCGTTCGCGCACTTGTGCTGGAACGACATCATCCATTGCATCGATCCGGCCAACGCCGCCTCGCAGGCGCTGGCGCGCCGCCTGGGGTCGCGCAACCTCGGCCCGGTGACGCTGCCAGCGCCCTACGAATCCGCGCCGACCGAGGCCTGGGGCCAGACCCGCGAAGACTGGGCCGCCCGCCGCGCCGGCAGCACCGCCTGATCCCATCCATCACGCCTTCCCGCACGGCCGGGGAGGGGAGACCCGCATGTTCGCCACCGTTCCCAACCCCATCCCGGCCCGCATGAAGGGCCTCAACCGCGCCGAGATCTGCGACGTCAACTTCCAGGAGTTCGTGCGCGGCTGGAGCGGGCGCGTCCAGCCCAAGCCGGCGCCGGACGAGGCGATCCTCGACGGCAGCGCGCTGGACGCCCGCGGCTTCCGCGAGCTGTTCGAGTCGCAGCTGATCTCGCGCCACCTCGACCTGATGGCGCGCGTGCTGCGGGTGCAGAACAAGGTCTTCTACACGATTGGCTCCAGTGGCCACGAGGGCAACGCGATGGTGGCGCGCGCCACCCGCCATACCGATCCGGCGTTTTTGCACTACCGCAGCGGCGGCTTCATGGCCGAGCGCTTCCGCAAGCTGCCGGGGATGGATCCGATCATGGATTCGGCGCTGAGCTTTGCCGCCAGCGCGGAGGACCCGGCCAGCGGCGGCCGCCACAAGGTGTGGGGCAGCAAGCCGCTATGGGTGCTGCCGCAGACCTCGACGATTGCCTCGCACCTGCCCAAGGCGCTGGGCACCGCGATCGCGATCGAGGCCGCCAAGCGCCTCGGCACGGGACTGCCGGTGCCGGACGATGCCATCGCGATCTGCTCGTTCGGCGACGCCTCCGCCAACCACGCCACCGCGCAGACCGCGTTCAACGCGGCCAGCTGGACGGCCTACCAGAAGCTGCCGGCGCCGGTGCTGTACGTGTGCGAGGACAACGGCATCGGCATCTCGGTGAAGACGCCGGCGGGCTGGATCGCGGAGAGCTTCCGCCACCGTCCCGACCTCGACTACTTCTTCGCCGACGGCCTGGACCTGGCCGCTGGCTACGGCGCGGTGCTGCGCGCGGTGGAGCATTGCCGCCGCACCCGCCGGCCGACCTTCCTGCACCTGCGCACCCAGCGCATCATGGGCCACGCCGGCACCGACTTCGAGATCGAATGGCGCAGCATCGAGGAGCTGTGCGCGGTGGAGGCGGGCGATCCGCTGCTGCGTTCGGCCGCGATCGCGCTGGAGTCCGGGGCGATGACCAAGGACGAGATCCTCGCGCTGTACGAGGAGACGCGCAGGAAGTGCTTCGCCGCCGCCGAGGAGGCCGACCGCCGCCCGCGCATCGAGACGCTGGAGCACGTGATGCGTCCGCTGGCGCCGTACACCCAGGACAAGGTGCAGGCCGAGGCCATCCGCGCGCCGTCGTTGGAGGCCCGCATCAAGGCGTTCGGCGGCGAGGACAGGCTGCCCGAAAAGCAAGTGCCGAAGCACCTGGCCATCCAGATCAACCAGGCCTTGCACGATTTGCTGGCCAAGTACCCGGAAACGCTGCTGTTCGGCGAGGACGTGGCGCAGAAGGGCGGCGTGTACACGGTGACCAAGGGCTTGCACAAGGCGTTCGGCAGCAAGCGCGTGTTCAACACGCTGCTGGACGAGACCATGATCCTGGGCATGGCGCAGGGCTTCGCCAACATGGGACTGCTGCCGATTCCCGAGATCCAGTACCTGGCCTACCTGCACAACGCCATCGACCAGCTGCGCGGCGAGGCCTGCTCGCTGCAGTTCTTCAGCAACGACCAGTTCCGCAACCCGATGGTGGTTCGCATCGCCGGGCTGGGCTATCAGCGCGGCTTCGGCGGGCATTTCCACAACGACAACTCGGTGACCGCGCTGCGCGACATCCCGGGCCTGGTCGTGGGGTGCCCGTCGCGCGGCGACGACGCCGCGATGATGCTGCGCACGCTGGCGGCGCTGGCCAAGGTGGACGGTCGCGTCACCGCCTTCCTCGAACCCATCGCGCTGTACATGACCAAGGACCTGTACGAGCCGGGCGATGGCCAGTGGCTGACCGCCTACCCGGCGCCCGACCAGGCGCTGGTGCTGGGCGAGGAACGCGTCTACGACGCGGACGCCACCGACTGCGTGATCTTCACCTTCGGCAACGGCGTGCCGATGAGCCTGCGCGCCGCGCGCGAGATCCAGAAGAAGCACGGCTGGAAGGCGCGCGTGGTGGACCTGCGCTGGCTGGTGCCGCTGAACCACGCCGCGATCGCCAGGCATGCCGGCGAATGCGAGCGCATCCTGATCGTCGATGAGGGCCGCTTCAGCGCCGGCATCGGCGAGGGCGTGATCACCGCGATCACGGAAGCCGGCCACGGCGGCAAGCCGCTCAAGCGCGTCGTCGGCGCGGACACCTACACGCCGCTGGCCGGCGCGGCGTTCCTGGTGATCCCGAAGGACGAGGACATCCTCGCCGCGGCCGACGCCCTGGCGCGGTGAGCGCGCCAGCGCGGCGGCGTGGGCGCTAGCCGAGCGCGAAGGCCAGCACCGCCGCAAACACGAGAGTGGACAGGCCCATCACGCTGAACACCAGCTCGCGCGCACTGCGGCCGCGCGCCCACATCCAGATGCCGGACAGCCCGAGCAGCAGCATGCCGATGGCGAAGCTGTCGGCCAGCAGGCGCCAGGGCAGCCCGCCGCCCACGGCCTTGTGCAGGCGGTTGAATGCGGCCAGCGGCGAATGCTGGCTGTACTTGAGCAGGGCGCGGTCGCTGCCCGGCGCGTACTCCAGCGTCCACGATTGCCGCGCGTTGCCGCCGCTGAGCGACCACTTCGGCGCCGGCCTGCCATCGCCGCCGGGCCCACCCTTGCGGATCAGCTGCGCATCCAGCCCGCGGGTGTGCCTGAGCCAGAGCGAGAGCTGCTCCGGCGTGGCGCGGGCGCTGGCCGGGATCGCCAGCGTGACGCGCGCGGTGTCCCGGCTGTCGCCCTGCGGCCAGGCACCCTCGCCCATGCGGTGGTTCAGCACCAGCCCGGTGGCACCGTACAGGATCGCGGCCAGCGCGCCCCAGGCGCCGATCCACAGGTGCAGCTGGCGGATGAAGCGGTGCAGCGTGCCGCGCCGACGCGGCGGGGAAACGTTGGCGTGCATGGGCGGTCAGTCGTCAGTAGCGGACGTTGAGCGTCACCCATGCGCTGCGCGGCGCGCCCGGGCTGATGTTGTTGTTGCTGTGCGCACTGGCGAAGTAGCGCACGTTGCCCAGGTTCTCGACGTTGAGCTGCACCTGGAGCTTTGGCGAGAGCGTCCAGTACAGCGCGGCGTCCACCCGCGTGAAGGCCGGCAGCGTCACCGCATCGTCCACGTTGGCGAAGATCGCGCCGCGATGGATCAGCCCCAGGCCGACGCCCACGCGTTCGCTGACGTCGTAGCGGTTCCACAGCGAGGCGGAGTGGCGCGGCAGCTGTGCCAGCCGGTTGCCCTTGACCGCGCTGGCCGACTGGGTGGCGGTGATCGCGCCGTCCTGCCAGGCGTAGCCGCCCATCACCTGCCAGCGCTCGCTGATGCGGCCGGCCAGGCCCAGCTCCACGCCCTGGCTGTACTGGCCGTCGACCAGGATCAGGCGCGCGGGGTCGTTGGGGTCGGTCACCGCCACGTTGCTGCGGTCCAGCCGGTACACCGCGATGCTGGCCTGCAGGTCGCGCCGGATGTCCCACTTGGCGCCCAGTTCGCGGTTGCGGAAGCGCTCCGGCTTCAGCGCGGCATTGCTGGCGTTGAGCGAGGCCAGCTGGTCGCCGGCGCGCGGCTGGAAGGCGTTGCTGAGGCTGGCGTACAGCGCCACGTCGGTGCGCGGCTTGAACACCAGCCCGGCGCGCGGCGAGAGCATCCCGTCGTCGCTGTGCAGCCACTGCCCGTTGCGGTTGTTGCGCAGGTCCACCCGGAACGCGTCGTAGCGCAGGCCCACGATTGCCTGCCAGCGCGGCGAGAACTCGATCTGGTCCTGCAGGTACACGGCCGCGGTGCGCGCGATGCCGTGGTTGTCGGCGTCGGTCGCGCTCTGCTGGAAGGTCACCGGCACGTCCACGTTCGGGCTCGCCACCGGCACCACGTTGGCGCCCGGCGCGAAGTAGCCGGTCTGGCGGAAGTTGTCGGTCACCTGGCGCCCCAGCTCGGCCCCGGCCAGCACGGTATGCCGCAGCGCGCCGCCCTCCACGTCCCAGACCAGGTCGGTCTGGTTGAACAGGTTGCGGCGGCGGGTGGCGTTGCGATAGGCCGACAGCGTCACCGTGCTGCCATCGGCGCTGACCGCGCCCGGGAACACGTTCTGGTAGTACTTGTCGTAGTCGGCCCAGCGCAGGTGGTTGCGCAGGCGCAGGGTGTCGCTGAAGGCGTGCTCCAGCGTGGCGTCGAAGGCGTCCACGTCGGCTTCGGTGCGGCTCAGACGCGGGTTGCCGAAAAAGGTGGACGGGTCGGTGCGCAGCGGCCGGCCTTGATACGAGGGCACGCCGCGGTCGGCGGTGCGGTCGTCGTGGAAGCGCTCGTAGGCCAGCACCACGGCGGTCGCAGCGCCGAGGTCAAAGTTCAGCGACGGATTGAGCCCGTGGCGCTTGAGGTACACGTCGTCGCGGAAGCTGCCGGAGTCCTCGGCCATCGCGTTGACCCGGAAGCCTGCGTTTTCGCCGAAGCCCTGGCCGAAGTCCACGGTCGCGCGCCGGCGCAGGTTCGAGCCGAACTGCAGGGTGGCGCTGCGGTGGTTCATGCCGTCAGCCAGCTTGGTGATGCGGTTGATCACGCCGCCGCTGCCGCCGCGCCCGAAGATCATCGCGCTCGGGCCTTTCAGCGCTTCCACCCGCTCCAGGTTGTAGGTGTCGCGGAAGTACTGCACGTCGTCGCGGATGCCGTCCACGTAGAAGTCGCCGGTGGAGCTGATGCCGCGCATCACCGGAGTGTCGCGGTTGCCTTCGCCCTGCGCGGTGCCGACCCCGGGCATGTAGCGGAAGGTCTCGTTCAGGCTGGTCACGCCCTGGTCGGCGACCAGCTTGTCGGTGACCACGGTGACCGCCTGCGGCACGTCCAGCAGCGGGGTGTCGGTCTTGGTCGCGCCGCGGGTGGTGCGGGCCTGGTAGTCCGGCAGGTAGCGCTGGCCGACCACGATCACCGCATCGATGTCCTTGGCCGGGTCGCGCTTTTCCGGATCCGCCGGAGCGTCCACCGCGCGGGCGGCCGGGGCCAGGGCGAGGCCGATGGCGAGGGCCAGGGCGGCAAGCGGGAGGTGGTGCAGGGGGCGATGCGTGGGCATTGGGGTCCTCGAAAAGCGGGGGGGGGCGCGGGTCCGCGATGCGCGCATGATAATGCGAACAATTCGCATTTACAACAAGCTTAAAGGGCAGCCCGCGCCGGCGGCCAACGCAGGTCGGGCGGTGCAGCAAGGGGATGCACGCGGCGGATGCACGCGCGCCGTTGCAGTGGCGAGTGGATGCGCAGGGCCGCCCGCCGCGCGGGCCGGGAGCTCAGCGGTCGTCGCGGACGTACACGCTGCCGTTCTCGACCTTCACCGGGAACTTGGCCACCGGTTCGTAGGCGGGTGCGCACAGGGCACGGCCGTCGCGCACGTCGAAGCGGGCGCCGTGCAGAACGCATTCCACGTCGCCATTGGCGGCGTCGAAATGGCCGGAGGACAGCTCGAAATCCTCGTGCGAGCAGCGGTCCTCCAGCGCGTACAGGGAGCCATCGAGGTTGAACACCGCGATCGGCGTGCCGGTGGTGTCGTCGAACGCGGTCTTCATCTCGCCGGGCAGCAGTTCGGCGGTGGTGCAGACGAAGGTCCAGGCCGCGCTCATGCCGCGGCCTCCGCGCGCAGCGGCTTCTCCAGCACCTCGAAGCGCAGGTCGTCGCGGCGCGGCAGGCCGAAGCGCGCATCGCCATAGGGGAACGGCTTGAACACGCCGGTGCGGCGGTAGCCGCGGCGTTCGTAGAAGGCGATCAGTTCCGCGCGCACGTCGATCACGGTCATGCGCATGACCGGCAGGCCCCATTCGTCGCGGGCGATGCGCTCGCACTCGGCCAGCACCTGCTTGCCGATGCCGCCGCGCTGCAGGGCGGGATCCACCGCGAACATCCCGAAGTAGCCGGCGCCGTCGTCCTCGGCCACGTGGGCGCAGGCCAGCAGGCGGCCGTCCTGTTCCAGCACCGGCACCACGCTGCGCGGGCGAGCGAGGTCGGCGGCCAGCACCTCCGGGTCGATCCGGTTGCCGTCCAGCAGGTCGGCTTCGGTGGTCCAGCCGGCGCGGCTGGCGTCGCCGCGGTAGGCGCGGGTCACCAGGTCCACCAGCGCCGGGATGTCATCGGGGGTGGCGCGGCGCAGCGCCGCAGCGGAAGGCAGGTCCATGCCGATATGCTAGCGCGACGCCCGCGCGCGGGTCAGCCGGGCGGCGGGAAGTCGCTCTCCGGCAGGGCCAGGAAGGCCCAGAACGGCAGGTTGCGCTGCTGCCAGTCCACCGTGGCCACGTCGAGGATGTCCAGCAGGGTATCGAAGCTGGTTTCGTCGGCATCGCGCAGGTCGCCGGCATTGGCCAGCAGCAGCACGTAGCCGGGCGCGGGCAGCCACGACAGATCGCGCAGGCGGTCGCTGAGGGCGTCCCAGTTGCGGCCGCCGGGCGGCATCGCCAGGGCATCCTGCAGGCGCTCGATCAGCGCCTCCTTGCCGTCGCAGTCGCGCAGGTCGATCCGCCGCAGCAGCAGGTCGGCATCCAGCGCCGAGGCCGCCAGCGCATCCAGGTCGTCGTCGGTGACGAAGAACACGCCGGCCTGGCGCGGGTCGTCCAGGGCGAGGGTGAAGGCGTCGTCATCGGTCATGGGCGGTCCTTGCGCGCGGGGTCAGGGCACGTCGAAGCGGCGGAAGCTCGCGTAGTGGTCGTCGGTGTAATACCACTCGCGCGGCGGGCTGCCGCCGGTGACGATCCGGCGCGTGCCGCGGCCGCGCGCGCCGGGCGTGGGCACGGTGTATTCGTGGTACCAGCCGCGCGGCTGGCGCGGCAGGTAGCCTTCGTAGTTGCCGAATACGCTGCCGTCCTGCGGATACGGGAACGGGCCGCCGCGCTGGATCAGGGCGACGGTGGCACGCGCCTCCGCCGGCAGGAAGGCGGGCAGGGCGGGGCCTTCGCTGCGCGTGGCGGCGACCGTGGGCACGGCGATCGGCGCGTTGCCCGCGCCGGGCAGGCCATACCGCCAGCCGAGTCCCGCCAGGGCAGCCAGCAGCAGCCAGGCGACGGGGGAATTCAGCCGCACCGGGAGGACGGGATGCCGGACATGCCCGGCAGCATGGCGCGCGGCGTGGGCGCGGGCAAGCGGCCGCCGTCACGTGCCGGCATCGCGGTCACTCCGGTACGCGGTCGGTGCGCAGCACTGGATAGCGGTTGTAGCCCACGTCCCAGGCCGGGTGGCGGCGATAGAAGAAGTCCAGCCGCGCGCGCGGGCTCCTGGCGAACTCGGGGTCGTCCTTCAGCTTCTGCGCGAACGCGGCCTTCAGCGCCGGATCGCGCGCCAGCATCCGCCGAGCCTGCTCCTCGGCGACGTAGCCCTCCATGTATTCCTTGCGCTCGAAGCTGTTGTTGAACAGCCCCCAGGCCGCCATCGAATCCGGTGCCTGCGGTTCCAGGATCGCCATCAGCAGGCGCGCCTTCGGCTGTGCGATCGGCACGAACAGCGCGCCGGCACCGAGATCGACGCTGGCCGGCGCCCACGCCCCGGACAGGGTGGCGCGCTGGTGCCCTTCCACCGGCGTGGCGGAGAACGCCACCTGGTCGGCGGTGAAGGCCTGCACCGGCATCTGCGTCAGTGGGCCTGAGAGGAGGCGGAAGTCGATCCCGTGCAGGCGCAGCAGCGCGCCCACCTGCGCGGCGTATTCG
>CAYYAT010000013.1:0-14080 GCA_964469595.1 uncultured Thermomonas sp. | reverse complement strand
CCGCCGCCATCGAGGCCGCCCGCGCCGATGTGCTGGATGCCCTGCGCGGCTGGCTGCCCGACGGCTGCGACTGGCCGGTCGAGCACCGCGGCGGCCGCCTGGTCGCCAGCGAGGTGGGCCGCGCGGTGTGGTCGGACACCTTCGCGGTCGGATTCCTGAGGGAGTGACACATGGCCAAGACCACACCGAACACCACGCCCGAGATGCCGCCCGAAGACCCGATGCCGGAGACCGGCGGGCGCTGGTACCGCCTGCCCGACGGCCGCCTGCAGCCCGAAGGCGCGCCCGCGCCCGACATCGAAATCGCCGCCGACGCCCCCACGCCGCCCACCGCCCAGGAGGCCTGACCAATGCCCATGCTCATCCGCAACACCGTCATCCTGGCCAAGCTGGAGACGACCTACGGCGTGGATGCCGTGCCCACCGGCGCCGCCAACGCGCTGCTGGTCAGCGATGCCAGCTTCGAGCTGGCGATCGACGGCATCAACCGTGACCTGCTGCGCCCCACGATGGGCGGCAGCGAGCAGCTGGTCGGCACCCGCTATGCCAAGCTGGAGTTCACCGTCGAGCTGTCCGGGTCCGGCACCGCCGGCACCGCGCCGGCCTGGGGGCCGCTGCTGCGTGCCTGCGGCATGGCCGAGACCGTCACCGCCGGCAACAACGTGGCCTACAGCCCGGTGTCCAGCGGTTTCGAGTCGCTGACGATCTACTACTACCTGGACGGCCTGCTGTACAAGGCCACCGGCTGCCGCGGCACCGTCGAGCTGTCGGCGCAGCTGGGCGAACGCCCCACCCTGAAGTTCAGTTTCCAGGGCCGGCATTCTGCGGTCAGCGCCGCTGCCAATCCCAGCGCCACCATCACCGCATGGAAGAAGCCGCTGCCGGTGACCGACGCCACCGCCACCAGCATCAGCCTGGGCGCCACCTTCACCGCCGCCACCGGCAGCCTGTCCGGCGGCACGGTCTATCCCAGCCGCGGCCTCGCACTCACCCTGGGCCAGGACGTGAAGTACGTGCCGCTGGTCGGCGGCGACAGCATCGACATCACCGCCCGCGAAACCACCGGCAAGGTGGCGCTGGATGTCACCCCGGCGCAGGCCACGACGATGGTCGGCGACATCCTGGCCAACGCCGTCACCGGCATGGGGTTCCAGATCGGTTCCACCGCCGGCAGCACCGTGGTGCTGTATGCGCCGGCGGTGCAGCGCATCAATCCCAAGTGGGACGACTACAACGGCCGCGCGCTGCTGAGCATGGATCTGCGCTGCATCCCGAACGCCGGCAATGATGAGCTCGTGATCGTCGCCCGCTAAACCGCACAAGGAGACCCCCGCAGGATGTTCACCATCGCTCCCCCGGACGCATTCTGGTACCCGGTCACTGTCGCGCTGATCGACGCCGACGGAAAGCGCACGCAACACCAGTTCGAAGCCCGCTTCAAACGCTATTCGCGCACGCAGTTCGAGGCGCTGGTGCAGCGCCTGCAGTCCGGCGAGCAGACCGACCTGGCGCTGGCCGAGGACGTGCTGGTGGGCTGGCGCGGTGTGCAGGATGCCGAGGGGCAGGAGGTGGCCTTCAGCGCCGCCACCCGCGATGCGCTGCTGGACATCTGGCCGGTGCTGCCGGCGGTGGTGGGCGCGTTCATCGAGGCGCACAGCCCCGAGGGCCGCGCAAAAAACTGAGGGCCGTCGCCCGCCGCTGGGCGGCGGGTGGCGGTCGTGACGATACCTGCGAGGCCGCCCGCGCGTTCGGGCTGGCCCCGCCCGACCCCGAGCCGGAGATCGAGCTATGGCCGGAGTGCATGCCGAGCGTCGAGGTGTTCCTGGCCTGCGCCACCCAGTGGCGCCTGGATGCTGCCGGCAACCCGCTCGGGCTGGACTACCCCGCGCTGGAGACGGTCATGCGCATGCTCGGCACCACCGACGTGCGCCAGGCGTTCGCCGACGTGCAGGTGATGGAAGCCGAGGTGTTGCGGGTGTTCAGTGTGGCTGGCGGTGCCAGGTGAGCCAGCGGTACGCCTTCCGCGCCCACGGCTTGCCGAGTCCGGCCCCGATCCCGATCGCGATGGAGCCGCCGAACAGCACCACCGCCACCGCCACCGCCCACCACAACCAGTGGAAGCGGGCGATCAACAGCAGCCAGAGCAGGACTCCGGCCATCACCAGCACGTACCCGATGAACTGACCCAAGAGCCCCCACATGGCCGCCTCCGCTCTCCAGCTCGGGATCAAGATTAGCGCCGACGGCCGCCAGGCGGAACAGGCCCTGGGCCGCACGCGGGCTGGCCTGGAGTCGATTTCCAGGCAGCTGAACACGGCGCGGAACGCCTTTCTTGCGCTGCAGGGAGCGATGGGCCTGTCGGCCGGCCTCTCGGGACTGGGACGGCTGGTGGACCAGGTGCGCTCGGTGGATGCCCGCCTGCGCCAGGTCACCACGAGTACCCAGGAGTTCGCCGCCGCCCAGCGGCTGGCGCTGGACCTGTCGGCCAAGACCGGGGCCGGCTACGAGGCCGTCGCGGCGCTCTATTCGCGGCTAGCGATGACGGCCAAGGACTACGGCCTGAACCAGGAACGGGTGGCGGCCGTCACCGAGATCACGGCCAATGCGCTCAAGGTCAGCGGTGCCAGTGCCAGCGAATCCGCGTCCGTCATCACCCAGTTGTCGCAGGCCCTCGGCAGCGGTGTGCTGCGCGGCGACGAGTTCAACTCGATCATGGAAAACAGCGGCGCGCTGGCGAAGGCGCTGGCCGACGGTCTGGGGCTGCCCATCGGCAAGCTGCGCGCACTGGCCGAGCAAGGGTTGCTGACCACCGACATCGTGGTGACCGCACTGGAATCGCAGCGCGCCAAGCTGGCCCAGGCCGCCGCCGCGATGCCGCGTACCATCGGCCAGAGCCTGACCGCGATGCGCGATGCGTTTGGCCAGACCATCGTGCAGATGGACCAGACCATCGGGGTCAGCCACGCGGCCGGCCAGGCCTTCGATGCCCTGGCGCGGCACATGCAGGGCATCGTGGCTGTGGGCCTGCCCACGGCGCTGGCCGGCATTGCGGTCATGCTGGGGCGCGCGGCCGGTGCCGGCGCCAGCTATCTGGGGGACGTGTATCGGCGCATCGTGGCGGACAACGCCGCCCGCGCCAGCGCGATCGCCCTGGCCGCTGCGCGGCTGGACTTCGCCCGCGCAGAGCTCGCTGCCGCCCAGGCCACCGTGGCCTCCACGGCCGGCATGGCACGCCTCACCGCCGTGCAGACCGTGCTGGTCCCGGCGCAGCAGCGCCTGACCGCCGCCCAGACCGCCCTGAATGCCGCCCAGGCGGCCGGAAGCCTTACCGCGCGCACGCTCTCGGCGGCGCTGGCTGGGCTCGGTGGCCCAGTGGGGCTGATCGTGACCCTGCTGACCGCAGGCGCCACCGCCTGGATGCTCTGGGGCGACCGAGCCGCCGAGGCGGGTGATAAAGCCAAGTCGGCCGCGGACAAGGCGCGCGATGCCATCGAGCAGGCCAATGCGGCGCGCGACCGCCTGGAGCGCGCGCAGAAATTCGGCAGCGGCGATGCCGGCACGCTGCGCGAGGGCGTGGCGGCCGCGGCGGATCAGATCGCGGCGAAGACGCGGGCGATCGTCGAGGCACAGCGCGCGGCCGACCAAGCCGCACAGCGCATGCGCTTTGCCAGGGAAGGCGGCGACATCGCCGCGCTCGCCGACTACCAGCGCCAGCTCGACCGCATCAAGACCTTGCGCGCCGAGGTCGCCGGCCTGCAGCGCGACCGCGAGGCCAACATCGCGCGCCTGCGCCAGCTGGAAGCCTCCGGCGAGGAGGGCGCGCAGGCCCCGGGCGCTCCCTCGGACGCCGCCAGGATGCTGGCCAACAGGCAGTGGGACGCCTACATCGCCAACTACCGCAGCAAGGCCGACCAGCTGGCAGCGGCGATGGCCGAGCTGAAAACGCTGGCCAAGCAGAAGGGGCTGAGCGAGGACAGCGCCGAGTTCCGCGCCGCCGCGGCCGCCGTGCGCAAGCGCTATGCCGAAGACGCGAAGTCGCCCACCCTGTCATCCCGCGACACCGAAGCCGTGGCGCGCGCGCAGGCGGATGCGCGGCTGGCGTTGGTGAAAGACGAGCTGGCGCGGGCCAAGACCCTGCTGGACGAGGGCTACCAGGACCGGCTGCTGTCGGCGGCGGACTACTACCGCAGGAAGGCGCAGCTGGAGCTGCGCGAGAACGCGGCCGAGCAGGAGCGCCTGCGCGCGCAGCTGGAATCGCTGCAGCGCGCACAGGCCAAGGCCAAACCGGGCGAGCGCGAACGGTTCGCGGGCGAAGTGGTGCGGGTACAGGCGCAGCTGGACATCCTGCAGCGCCAGGCCGCCGACATCGAGCGCAAGGCCCAGCGCGCCACGGCCAAGGCCGAGCTGGACAGCGTGGACCAGCAGCTGTCGCGCGCGCAGACGCTGCTGCAGGCGGTGGAGCAGAGTGCGCAGGCGCGGGTGGCCATCGGGCTGGAGACCGAGGTTGAGGCCCGCAAGCGCGTGGTCGAGGCCACGCGTGCGCAGGGCGAGGCGCTGGCGCGTGAGCTGATCCCGCAGATCGAGCGCCTGCTGGCGACGGTGACCGACCCGGTAGTGCAGGCCCAGCTGCAGGCCGCGCTGGACAAGGTGCGCCAGATGCAGGCCGAGGGCCGGGAGAAAACCGCCTTCGACGGTCTCTCGCAGGCGGTGCGTGACTATGCCGCGAAGGCAGCGGATGCCTTCGGCAACACCCGCGAGGCCGCCACGCGCGCGTTCCAGGGAATCGAGGATGCGCTGACCGATCTGGTGGTGAAGGGCAAGGCGGATTTCCGCAGCCTCGTCGTCAGCATCCTGGCCGACCTGGCCCGCCTGCAGCTGCAGCAGGGGCTGGCCAAGCTGTTCCAGATCGCGCTGCCCAGCCTCGCCAAGAACGCCGCCGGCGGCGTGTATGCATCGCCCAGCCTGTCGGCCTATTCCGGCGGGGTGTATGACAGCCCGCGCGTGTTCGCCTTCGCCAACGGCATCGGCGTGTTCGGCGAGGCTGGTCCGGAGGCGATCATGCCGCTCAAGCGCGGCCGCGACGGCAAGCTGGGCGTGGTGGCGCAGGGCGGCGGTGGCGGCAGCATCACCGTGAACGTCGCCGTGGATGCCAGCGGCCAGCGCGACGGCGTGGGGGGCGATGCGCGTGGGCTGGACCTCGGCCGCCGCATCCAGGCCGCGGTGAAGGCGGTGCTGGTGGACGAACAGCGCCCCGGCGGCCTGCTGGCAGGGAGGGTCTGACCGATGCCGGCATTCACCTGGCCCGCCAGCTACAGCGCTTCCGTGGAGGTGGCACCGCGCGTCACCCGCGCGGCCTTCGGGGACGGCTACGAGCAGCGCGTGGCGGCCGGCATCAACACCCAGCAGCGGCAGTGGACGCTGCGTTTCATCGGCTACGACACCACGCTGGCGCCGATCGAGGCCTTCCTGATCGCCCGCGCGGGCATTGAGTCGTTCGACTGGACCCCGCCCAGCGGCAGCGCCGGCAAGTGGGTCTGCCGCAAATGGCAGCGCACGCACAGCGGGCCGCAATACGGCGAGATCAACGCCACCTTCGAGCAGGTGTTCGGCGAATGACCACCAGGCAGGACATCCAGAAACCCGCCCCAGGCGCCATCATCGAGCTGTTCGAGCTGGATGCCACCGCGCAGGGTGCCGCCAGCGTCTATCGCTTCGTCAACTGGGCCAACCCTCTGGGCGGCGACGTGGTGTGGCGCGGGCAGACCTATACCCGCTATCCGGTCGAGGCCGAGGGCTTCGAGCTGTCCGGCCGCGGCGCACTGCCGCGGCCCAAGCTGCGCGTGGCCAACGCCACCGGCCTCATGGGGGCGCTGGCCATCGAGCTCGATGACCTGCTGGGTGCGCGCGTGACCCGCTGGCGCACCTTCGTCCACTACCTGGACGCCGTGAACTTCCCGGTCGCGCCCACTCCGACGCCGGGCGTGCTGACGTTCGCACGCTCCACCACGGGCACCTATTTCGGCTCGGACGGCCTGATCAAGACGGCGGCAGTGGATACGCCACGCATCGACCACGACCCACTCACTGGTGCTGTGCGCGGGCTGCTGGTGGAGGAGCAGCGGACAAATCGGAACACCTACTCGTCTGGCATCGGCGGCACTGGGTACACGAACCGTCTGTGCTCTGTAGTCGCAAATGCTGGGCCTGCGCCAGACGGCACCACCAGCATGACGAAGGTGGTCCCAAACTCCGGTAGCGCCGCGTTTCCTGGGCCATATGGCGTCAATACTGGCATTATCGAAGGAACATGCACCGTGAGCGTGTTTGCAAAACGGCTCGACCAAAGGTACGCAGCGGTTGGATTCCACAACGGCAGCGGGTACAACGCAACGGCGGTGTTTGATCTGGATACGGGCACGCTGGTCGCTACTGGATGGCATCCAACCTTTGCGTCCAGTGTGACTGGCACGATCATACAGCTGGCGGGCGGCATCTACAGACTCACGGCGACGGTCGTGTGCCTGGGTGCTGTCGGCATGTATGGCTACTGCTGCGGTGGATCGGCGTATGGCAATCCCTACAATCGCCAACTCACCGGCGACGGCACGTCTGGCACGCTTTTCTGGGGTATGCAGGTGGAAGCCAACGCCACCGCCAGCAGCTACATCCCCACCACCACCTCTGCCGTCACCCGCGCCGCGGACTACGCGTCCGTCACCAGTCTGGCGGTCGCCGCCCGCGCGCCGAGCTACCTGGCCCAGGCTGCCACGCTGCTGAGCTACAACGACAACACCACCGGCAACGTGATCCAGTTCCGCATGGAGGCCGGCGGCACCCTGAAGGCGGAGGTGATCGCAGGCGGCGTCACGCAGGCCAGCCTGGCGCTGGGCACCCTCAGCGCCGGCCAGCAGTTCAGCGCGGCGCTCAGCTATGCCGCGAACGACATCCGCGGTTGCCTGGACGGCGGCACGGTGCAGTCCGACACCAGCGCCAGCATCCCGACCGTGGACCGGATGATGATCGGCCGCGGCGCCGGCGGCGAGTGGTGGAACAGCACCGTCCTGCGGAACCGCTACTGGTCGCGCGCGCTGACCAATGCGGAGCTGCAGGCGCTGACCAGCGGCGGCGCGGTGGCCGACCTGCCGGCGTTCGACATGGACGCCAGCACCGGCGCGCTGGAGGTCTACACGCTGGCGCCGTTCAACCCCACCGCCGATCCCAACCAGTACCTGTCGCGCGACGTATGGGTGGTGGACCGCAAGTCCAGCGAAAATCGCGTGTTCATCGAGTTCGAGCTTGCCGCGCCGATCGACGTGGCCGGGGTCATGCTGCCGCGCCGGCAGGTGGTGGCCAACGTCTGCGCCTGGCGCTACCGCAGCGCGGAGTGCGGCTATGCCGGTGGCCCGGTGGCCGACCGCGACGACAACCCGACCAACAACCCCGCGCTGGATGCCTGCGGCAAGCGGCTGGCCAGCTGCAAGCTGCGGTTCGGGCAGACCGGCGTGCTGCCCTATGGCGGGTTCCCGGGCACGCGGAGGATCGGATGAGCGCGCTCCTGGACCTGGTACCAGAGGTGATGGCGCATGCCGCGCGCTGCGCGCCGCGCGAGTGCTGCGGGCTGGCGGTGCGCGCGCAGGGCGGACTGGTCTACTGGCCGTGCGAGAACCGCGCATCCACCGGCGCCGAGTTCGAGATCGCGCCGGAGGACTGGGCCGCGGCAGAGGATGCCGGGCCCATCGTCGGCGTGTGCCACTCGCACGTGTACCTGCCGGCCACGCCGAGCATGGCCGACCGCGTGTCCGCCGCGCGCACGGGCGTGCCGTGGCTGATCGTGGCGTGGCCGACCGGGCAGGCCGATGTGCTCGAACCGGACGCCTTCGATGCCCCGCTGGTCGGCCGCCCGTTCGTGCACGGCGTGCTCGACTGCTACAGCCTGATCCGCGACTACTACCGGATGGAGCTGGGCATCGCGCTTCCCGATTTCCCGCGCGCCGACGAGTGGTGGCTGTCCGGCGGCGACCTGTACCGCCAGCACTTCGCGGATGCCGGTTTCGTGCAGGTGGCCGGCAGTGAGTTCGATGCCGGGCTGCTGCAGCCGCACGATGTGCTGCTGATGCAGGTGGCCAGCCCGGTGCTGAACCACGGCGCGGTGTACCTGGGCGACAACACGATCCTGCACCACTGCGCGCACCAGCTGTCGAGCCGTGGCGTGTACGGCGGATTCTGGCGGCGCGCGACCGGCATGGTGGTGCGGCACCGCAGCCTTTGCGCGGAGGCTACCGCATGATCGCGGTGCTGCTGTATGGCCACCTGCGCCGCCGCTTCGGGCGGCGCTACGACTTCGACATCCGCGACCCGGCCGAGGCCGTGCGCGCGCTGTGCGCGACGGTGCCGGGGTTCCGCGCGCACGTGCTGGCCCACAACGAACCCGGCTACCGCGTGCTGGTCGGCCAGTCCCCGCGCGATGGCGAGACACTGGCGCTGCCCGCCGAGGAGCCGGTGATCCGGATCGTCCCGGTGGTGGCCGGCAGTGGGCGCGGCTTCGGCCAGGTGCTGCTGGGGGCCGCGCTGATCGGCTTCGCGTTCGTGACGGGTGGTGCCGGCATCGGGCTGTCCAGCCTCGTGACCGGCGCTGGCTTCACCACCGCAGGGCTGATCGCGGCCAAGTTCGGCGTGGCGCTGGTGATGGGCGGCATCGCGCAGATGCTCTCGCCCACGCCGAAGGCCGGCAAAGCCGCCGACAACAAGGCCAGCGACGTGTTCGCGGGGCCGGTCAATACCACCCAGCAGGGCAATCCTGTGCCGCTCGGGTACGGGCGGCTCATCGTCGGTTCGCAGGTGATTTCCGCGGGGCTGGCCGCCGCATCTGTGGCGGATGCCAGCAGCGGCAGTGGCGGCGGCACGGTGTGGGATTTCGCCAGGGATGTGGTGTTCGGAGGCAACGCATGAGCACTCGGTGGCCCATGCCCGTGATCGGTGCCGGTGGCGGCGGCAAGGGCGGCGGCGGCAGCGGCGGCTCTCCCAGCGAAGATCCCGACAGCCTGCGCTCGCGCCAGTATGCGCGTGTGCTGGACCTGATCAGCGAGGGGCCGATCGTCGGCCTGGCCAACGGCCTGAAGTCCATCTACCTCAACGACACCCCGCTGCAGGCGCAGGACGGCACGTTCAACTTCGAGGGCGTGGCGGCTGCATGGCGGACGGGCGAGCAGGCGCAGGCGCACATCCCCGGATTCGATGAGGTCGAGAGCGAGATCGCGGTCGGCGCGGAGGTCAAGGCCAGCGCATCGGTCACCCGCAGCGTGACCGGCAGCGTGGATGCCGTGCGCATCACGGTGAGCGTGCCACAGCTCACCTACCAGGACTATTCGGCCAGCCGCCTGACCGGCACCTCCGTCACCCTCGCCGTGGACGTGAACAACGCCGGCGGCGGCTGGCAGCAGGTGCTGCAGGACACGATCAGCGGCAAGACCACCAGCCGCTACCAGCGCAGCTACCGCGTGCCGCTGCCCGCGCCGGGCCCATGGGACATCCGGGTGCGCCGGATCACGGCCGACAGCACCAACAGCGCCCTGCAGAACAAGACCTGGTGGGACAGCTATACGCTGCTGACCGAGGCCAAGCTGCGCTACCCCAACAGCGCGCTGATCGCGCTGGAGATGGATGCCAGCCAGTTCCAGTCCGTCCCCACCCGCGGCTACGACATGAAGCTGCGCGTGGTCTCCGTCCCGGTCAACTACGACCCGGAGACGCGCATATACAGCGGAACCTGGGACGGCACCTTCAAGCAGGCCTGGACCGACAACCCGGCCTGGGTGTTCTACGACCTGCTCACTCACCCGCGCTATGGCCTGGGCCAGTTCATCGATGCCACCCAGGTGGACAAGTGGGCGCTGTACCAGATCGCACAATACTGCGACGAGCAGGTCCCGGACGGCTTTGGCGGCACGGAACCGCGCTTCACCTGCAACCTCTATCTGCAGACCCGGCAGGAGGCGTTCACCGTCCTGCAGCAGCTGGCCAGCGTGTTCCGCGCGATGCTCTACTGGCGCGAGGGACAGGTGGTGGCGGTGCAGGATGCGCCGTCCGACCCGGTAGCGCTGTTCACCCCGGCCAACGTCCACGAGGGTGCGTTCGAGTACCAGGGCGCGGGCACGAAGGCCATCCACACCGTGGCGCTGGTGCAGTGGAACGACCCGTCCGATATGTACCGGCCGGCGGTCGAGTACGTGGCCGACGATGACGGGATCGCACGCTATGGGGTGATCGAGACCAACGTGGTCGCCATCGGCTGCACGTCGCGCGGGCAGGCGCACCGGCTCGGCAAGTGGCTGCTGTACTCCGAGCGCCTGGAGTCGGAAACGGTGACCTTTCGCGCGGCGCTGGATGCGGCCTACGTGACCCCGGGTGCGGTGATCAAGGTGCAAGACCCGGTGCGCGCCGGCAAGCGCTTCGGCGGCCGCATCACGAGCGCCACGACCTCGCAGGTGACGCTGGACGCGCCGGTGACGCTCGAGGCCGGGCAGACCTACCAGCTGAGCGTGATCCTGCAGACGGGCGCGGTGGCCACCTCGGATGTGACCACGACGGCGGGCACCACGTCCGTGCTCAGCCTTTCGCCGGCGCTGCCGTCCGCGCCGCAGGCCGGGGCCATCTGGGTGCTGGCGGCGTCGAACCTCGTCCCCACCACGTGGCGCGTGCTGGCGGTGCAGGAGACCGGCGACGGACACACCTGCGAGATCGTCGCGCTGGCGCACAACCCCAGCAAGTACGCCGCCATCGAGCAGGGGCTGAAGCTGGAGACGCCGCCGGTCACCGCGCTGGACCTCGGCCAGGCCCCGCAGGCACCGGACGGGCTCACGGCATCGGAATCCCTGTACCGCGCAGGCCCGGGCACCATCGCCACGCGCCTGAGCGCCAGCTGGCAGCAGGTGCCGTTCGCCAGCGAGTACCTGTGCGAGCTGCGCGGGCGCAACGTGAACATCGGCTACTCGCAGAGCGTGCGCGGAAAGCTGCCGGGTGCCGACTTCGCGCCGGTCGAGCCCGGGGACTACACGCTCTATGTGCGCGGTATCAGTGCGCTTGGGGTGCAGGGCCAGCGTGCCAGCCTGGATGTGACCGTGCTGGGGCTCTCCGCGCCGCCCGCGAACGTCCTCGGCCTGGCATGGGCGACCGAGGGCTACGCCATCCGCCTGCGGTGGGACGCGGTGGCCGATATCGACGTGACCGGCTACGAGCTGCGGGTCGGTGCGTCATGGGCTACGGGCACGCTGATCGCGCAGGTCGCCGCCACCACCTACCTGTGGCAGGCACAGGCGACTGGCACCCTGACCGTGTGGATCGCCGCGCTGGACTCCACCGGCAATTACAGCCAGGCGCCGGCGTCGGTGAGCATCGCCATCGCGGCGCCGCCCGCACCGACGGTGACGTGGGCGCTGGACGGTCCCGACGAGGTACTGGGCTGGACGGCAACAGCCGGCACGTTCGCCATCGACCGCTATGAGGTGCGCTACGGCGCGAGCTGGGCAGCTGGCACGCCCGTGGGGTCGGTCAAGGCCAGCCTGCTGCGCCGCCGGGTGGACTACGGCGGCAGCCGCAGCTGGTGGGTGGCGGCGATCGACGTGGCCGGCAATGTCGGCACCGCAGGGCGCGTGGATGTCACCGTGAATCCGCTGGGGCAGGTGCAATCGCCCAGCGCGGAGGTGATCGATAACAATGTGCTGCTGCGCTGGCGCGACCCGCCCGCCGCGGCCGGCACGCTGCCCGTGGACCACTACATCGTGCGCAAGGGCGCGACCTGGGCCGGTGGCGACCCCAACAGCGATCTCACGGTGTCCGGCACGTTCGCCACCCTGTTCGAACAGGCCAGCGGCCAGTACACCTACCACATCGCGCCGGTGGACACGGCCGGCACCGTCGGCAGCCCGCGGCCTGTCACCGCGCAGGTCGCGCAGCCGCCGGACTACGTGCTGCGCACGCAGGTGCAGGTGGACATGCAGGCGCAGGGCGCGCGCACGAACGCGCTTGCGGCATCCGCCAGCACGCTGCTGCTGCCGGTGAATACCACCGAGACCTGGCAGGCGCACTTCACCAGCCGCAGCTGGAGCACCCCGCAGCAGCAGATCGACGCCGGCTATCCGCGCGACCTGCAGCCTGGCCCCGGCACCGGGAGCTACCAGGTCGAGATCGACTACGGCAGCGTACTCCCCGCCACAATGGCCACGGTCGCCTTCACCGCGCAGGCGATCACCGGTAGCGCCAGCGTGGCCTGCCAGATCGACTACCGCGCGAGCACGGCAGACCCGTGGACGGCTGCACCCTCCGGCGCGCTGCAGGCGCTGATCAGCAACGTGCGCTACATCCGGGTGACCCTCAGCGTCTCTGGTGCGGCGACCGACCTCGTGCAGGTCGATGGCCTTTCGATCAAGCTGGCGAACAAGCTGCGCACCGACTCCGGCCGGGGCACGATCACGGACGCCACGAACGGCGTGTGGGTGCCCTTCAATGCCGCTTTCATCGATGCCGACACCCCGCTGGTGCAGCCAGAAGGCGCGACACCGCTGATCCCGGTGGTGGACTTCTCCGACGTACCGAACCCGCCCGGCTTCCGGGTCTACCTCTACACCACGGCCGGCGCCAAGACCGCCGGCAGCTTCTCCTGGACCGCGCGAGGCTACTGACATGGCCGATTTTTCCAAGCCGCTACTGACCGACACCTACACCAGCTGGCAATCGACGCTGACCGCCAACATCACCGCCGCCCTGCGCTGGCTGGACCCGGCGACCTCCGGGACGCATACTGCCGTACCGAGCGGCGCCTACCGGCTGAACGGGGGCGTCCTCGAGAGCTACTCCGGCAGTGCCTGGACGGCGGCCACCCTCAAGGCCAGCCAGCTCGCCACCGCCAGGACCATCTCGGCCACTGGGGACGTGTCCTGGTCCCTCGCATTCGACGGCTCTGGCAATGTAAGCGGCGCTGCAACGCTGGCCGCAAGCGGCGTCACCGCCGACACCTACCGCAGCGTCACCGTGGACGCGAAGGGTCGGGTGACCGACGGGACGAACCCCACGACGCTGGCCGGCTACGGCATCACCGACGCCGTAGGCACGACCGGCGACCAGTCGATCGCCGGGAACAAGACCTTCACCGGGGCACTGGCCGACAGCGCCGGGCACGTTCGTGACCTTTCGATCAACACCCAGAATGCCAACTACACGCTGGTGCTGGCCGACCGCGGCAAGTGCATCGCCA
This sequence comes from uncultured Thermomonas sp., assembly GCA_964469595.1. Lineage (GTDB taxonomy): Bacteria > Pseudomonadota > Gammaproteobacteria > Xanthomonadales > Xanthomonadaceae > Thermomonas. Next base: position 831 of record CAYYAT010000013.1, on the reverse strand, counting down.
AGACCGACACCGGGGCGTACACGTGGACGATCCCGCCGAACAGCAGCGTCGCGTTCCCGGTCGGCGTCATGATCACCCTGCGCAATGCCAACGCCACCGGCGCGGTCACCATCGCCCGCGGCTCCGGCGTCACCCTGCGCAAGGCCGGCAGCGGCACCGACGCCAACGCCACGCTGGCGGTCTGGGGCATGGCCACGCTCCTCAAGGAGGGCACCGATAGCTGGGTCATCAGCGGCACGGGGGTGTCCTGATGACCATGCAGCAGATGCTGGCATGCGCCGTCGAGACTGGCGCGCCGTTCAGCCCCATCCTGCGCGACTACACCAGCGGCAGCAGCGTCACCGAGACCGCGCCCAGCGGCTGCAGCCAGGTGCGCATCTGCGTCTGGGCGGGTGGCAACGGCGGAGATGCCGGCGATGGAGTCGTCGGCGGCGACGGCGGCGATAGCGGCTCGTACTGCGAGTCCGTGTACTCGATCACCGGCGGACAGACCCTGGTGTACCCCGTAGGGGCAGGCGGCACCGGGGGGACATACCCCGCGGGCATCGGCAACGCCGGCGGCACCAGCACGGTGGCTAGCGGGACGGCGACGATCACCACCATGTCGGCTGCCGCGACACCGTCTGGAGGGAACGTGGCGAACACGTATTCGAACGCCGGCGGGCTGGCAGGCGGCATCGGAGACGGTGCTGGCGGCGCGGCCATCGTAGGGTGGAGCGGCTACAGTGCCGGCGCTGGTGGTGCTGGCGGCAGCCGATTTACGGGAGGGCAATCTGGCGCGGCCGGCCGCGTGATCTTCGACTACACCTAAAGTTTCACTTGAAACTGTCT
>CAYYAT010000012.1:7271-14230 GCA_964469595.1 uncultured Thermomonas sp. | reverse complement strand
GGCGCCCTTGGTGAAGATGCCGCCGCCCAGGCGCGCGAAGATCGAGATCAGCGAGGAGCCGAAGGCCAGCCCGACCAGGGCGTGCAGCGCCTGTTCCATCGGCAGGCCCATGCGCAGCAGCAGTGCGTAGTAGCCGGCCACGCCCAGCAGGCCCAGCCCGACCACCAGCATGCCGGTGATCGCGCCGCCCTTGAAGGCGACGTTCATCGCCGGGCCCATGCCCTGGCGCGCCGCCTCGGCGGTGCGCACGTTGGCGCGCACCGACACGTTCATGCCGATGTAGCCGGCGGCGCCGGACAGCACCGCGCCGATCGCAAACCCGATCGCGGTATGCCAGCTCAGGAAGAAACCAATCAGCAGGAGTAGCACCACGCCGGCGACGGCAATCGTGGTGTACTGCCGGTTGAGATAGGCGCGCGCGCCTTCCTGGATCGCCCCGGCGATCTGCTGCATGCGCTCGTTGCCGGCGGACTGCCGGTTGATCCAGAGGGCGGCCCACAGGCCATACGCGATTGCGACGACGGCGCAGGCCAGCGCCAGCACCAAACCATATTGCTCCAGCATGAAACCCCTCCCCGGGAATTCGAATGGAAGACGTCAGGTTGTCGCGCCCGCCGCGCGGCGGGCACGCTCCGACTATCGCATACCCGGGCGCGGCCTGCGGTGGCCAGCCGATGCTGCAACCGCACATCTGGCGGGATGTCAGTCGGGGATCTGCACCCGCTTCTGGCGCACACCGGCACCGGACTTCACTAGCACCTGAGATTTCGGGCAGCCGAAGTGCTGCGCGACCAGCGCCACCAGCTCGGCATTCGCCTTGCCGTCCACCGGTGGTGACTTCAGCTGCGCCAGCCACGTGCCATCCCCCTGCGGCGTGAGCGCGGAGACGCGGCTGTTGGGCTTGGCTTTGACCACGAGAATCGGCATGCCCGTCAGGATGGCACGCCGGACGTAGGCGCAAAAGCGAACGCCCGGCGCAGGCCGGGCGTTCGCGGAGGGTGGGGCCTGCGAGAGGATCGATATCAGTTGCCGACCTTCAGCTTGCCGCCCTTGCCGAGGCCGCCCTGGACTTCCTGCGGCTTGTAGTCGCGCATCGCGCGCACCAGGTTGTTGTAGGCATTGGCGAACGCCGCCGCCAGCGCCTTGCCTTCCGGCGTGTTGGTGTAGCCGCCCAGCGAGCCGAAGCCGCCGGCGCTGCCGCCGCCGATGCCCAGGCCGAAATCGGTCTTGGTGGCATTGCCTTGCGCCACGCCGATCTGCACCCCGGAGCGGTTGTCGATCATGGTCAGCATGGTCTCGGCCTTCTTGAACTTCAGGCCGCCGACCAGTGCGCCGACCCCGCCCAGCTTGCCGCCGAACAGCCCCAGCGCCGCGCCGATGCCGCCGGCATTGCTCTGCGAGAAATTGATGCTGGGATTCAGGGTGTAGTCGGCGGCGACCATCTGGCCCTTGCCGAAGTCGCTGCCCTGGCGCAGCTCGCCGCTGTCCATCAGCGCGCGCTCCTGCATCATGTTGCGCATCGCGCGGCCGCGCTCGACCACCACGAAGCAGTTGGACTGCTGGATCAGCATGCGGATCACCGGCACCGTCGAGGGCAGGCGCAGGTCGGTGGTCAGGTAGCGGTACCAGTCGCCCTCCTGCTCCTCGACCACTGCGATCGTGCCCATCGGCTCGGCGCAGTGCTCCAGATTGGCGGCGGCGCCCTGCGAGTTGGCGCCGGCGGCGGCGCCCTGCGGGTCGTTCTGCTTCTTGTTGAACTGCGCCTGCGCGGGTGCGCTGGCGGCGGCCAGGCCCAGGGCCAGGCAGGAGGCGATGAGGGCGGTTTTCACGTGGTTCCCCGTTGGATGATGGTGGTGGGTGTCGGTCGTGGGTGTGTTGCAGGCGTGTTGCCGGCGGGAGTCTAGTCGGCCGGGGCTCAGGTGTTCCAGTCCGGCAGCTTCCGGCGCACCGTCCGCATGCGGGGGGCAACGTAATCCGGCAGCCCATCCCGGCCATACGGCGGATAGGCCTCGCCGGCGATCAGCGGCGCCAGGTAGCGACGGGCGGCCGCGGTGATGCCGTAGCCGTCGGCACGGATGAAACCCTTCGGCATGGTCTTCTCGTGGTTGGCGATGCGTGGCAGCGGGGCGATGTCCACGTGCCAGCGGTAGGGCGCATCGCCATCGCGCACGATCACCGGCATCACCGCGTTCTGCCCGGCCAGCGCGCATTCCACCGCGGCGCGGCCGACCGCCATCGCGTGCTCGAGGTCGGTCTGCGAGGCCAGGTGGCGGGCCGAGCGCTGCAGGTAGTCGGGAAGCGCCCAGTGCACCTTGTGGCCCAGCGCGTCCTTGACCCGCCCGGCCAGGTGCGCGGCCACGCCGCCCAGCTGGGCGTGGCCGAAGCTGTCGCGGCCGCCGGCCTCGGCCACGAAGCGGCCGTCGGCGGTGCGGATGCCCTCGCTGGCCACCACCACGCAGTGGCCGACGCGCTTCACCACCGCGTCCACCCGGGCCAGGAAATCGGCCTCGTCGAACACCCGTTCCGGAAACAGGATCAGGTGCGGCGCGGCGTCGCGGCCATCGCCGGCCAGTCCGGCGGCGGCGGCCAGCCAGCCGGCATGCCGGCCCATCGCCTCGTACACGAACACCCGGGTGGAGGTTTCCGCCATTGCCGCCACGTCCAGCGCGCACTCGCGCACCGACACGGCCGTGTACTTGGCGGCCGAGCCGAAGCCGGGACTGCAGTCGGTGACGGCCAGATCGTTGTCGATGGTCTTGGGCACGCCCACGCAGGTCAGCGGGTAGCCATACTCCGCGGCCAGCTGCGACACCTTCAGCGCGGTATCGGCCGAATCGTTGCCGCCGTTGTAGAGGAACCAGCGCACGTCGTGGGCGCGGAACACATCCAGCAGGCGCTCGTAGCCGGCGCGGTCCTCGGCCAGCGACTTCAGCTTGAGCCGGCAGCTGCCGAACGCGCCGCCGGGGGTGTGCGCCAGGCCCTTGATCTCGGCGGCGGTCAGCGCGGAGGCATCCACCAGCTCCTCGCGCAGCGCGCCGAGGATACCGTTGCGGGCCGCCAGCACGCGCACCCTGCGCGCGCGCGCGGCCTTGAGCACCGCGGCGGCGGTGGCATTGATGACGGCAGTGACGCCGCCGCTCTGGGCATAGAGCAGGTTGCCGGTGGGCATGGGGAATCTCCGGGCGGGGGCTGGGCTGAATGCGGTAAGCTGGCCGGGCAGCGGGCAGGCGCAGTCTAGCGCCGCCACGCGAGGACATGACATCAGGAGTGGATCGATGCGATTGGTTCTGTTGGGCGCGCCGGGTTCCGGCAAGGGCACCCAGGCGGCACGGCTGAAGGATTTCCTGCAGGTGCCGCACATCTCCACCGGCGACCTGCTGCGCGCCGAGGTGGCCGCCGGCACCCCGCTCGGCCGCCAGGCCGGCGAGGTCATGGCCCGCGGCGACCTGGTCAGCGACGAGATCCTGCTCGGCATGCTCAAGGACCGGCTCTCGCGCGAGGACGCCCGCAACGGCTTCATCCTCGACGGCTATCCGCGCAACCTGGCCCAGGCGGCCGCGCTGGATGCGCTGCTGCGGGAGCTGGGGCAGCCCTTCGACTTCGCCGTGCAGCTGGCGGTGGACAACGAGCAGATCATCACGCGGCTGGCCGAGCGCGCGAAGATCGAAGGGCGTGCCGACGACACTCCGGAGTCGGTGCGCCACCGCCTGAAGGTGTACGACGAAAAGACCGCGCCGGTGATCGAGTTCTACCGCCAGCACGGCCAACTGACCGTGGTGGACGGCGTGGGCTCGCTGGACGAGGTGTTCACCCGGATCGTGGAAGCGATCCAGGCGGGGCACGAGGTCGGCTGACTTTCGCGGGCGACCGGCGAAGCGGCGGGGGCCTTGCAAGTCGCGCCCCGATGCTCGCCTCGTTGCGAGTCCCGCCCCGCGCCGCTTCGCCTGCTTCGAGCCTTGGTCTGGATCATTTCGGGAGTCGCACGTGAAACTCCACATCCTCGGCATCGCCGGCACCTTCATGGGCGGCGTGGCCGCGCTGGCGCGCGAGCTTGGCCATGCGGTCGAAGGCAGCGACGCCAACATCTACCCGCCGATGTCCACCCAGCTCGAACAGCTGGGCATCGCGCTGAAGCAAGGCTATGCGCCCACCAACCTCGCCGGTGATTGCGACGAGGTGGTGATCGGCAATGCCCTGTCGCGCGGCAACCCGGCGGTGGAGCACGTGCTGGACGCCGGGATGCGCTACACCTCCGGCGCGCAGTGGCTGGCCGAGCACGTGCTGCCGGGCCGCGACACCCTCGCGGTGGCCGGCACCCATGGCAAGACCACCACCACCAGTCTGCTCGCGTTCCTGCTCGACCGCGCCGGGCGTGCTCCGGGTTTTCTGATCGGCGGCGTGGCCGAGGACTTCGGGGTGTCGGCGCGGCTGGGCGGCGGGCGCGACTTCGTGGTCGAGGCCGACGAATACGACACCGCCTTCTTCGACAAGCGCAGCAAGTTCGTCCACTACCGTCCGCGGGTCGCTATCCTCAACAACCTGGAGTACGACCACGCCGACATCTTTCCGGACGTGGCCGCGATCCAGCGCCAGTTCCACCACCTGGTGCGCACCGTGCCCGGCCGTGGCCGGCTGATCGTCAACGGCCACGACCAGCGCCTGGCCGAAGTACTGGCGATGGGCTGCTGGACGCCGGTCGAGCGCTTCGGCTTCGATGCGGGATTCGAGTGGAGCGCGCGCAAGCTGCACGCCGATGGCAGCCGCTTCGCGGTGCTGCGCGACGGCAAGGAGCTGGGTGTCGTCGACTGGCCGCTGCTGGGCGACCACAACGTGCTCAATGGCCTGGCCGCACTGGCGGCCTGCGCGGCGGTGGGCGTGGACGTTGCCGCCGTCCTCCCGGCGCTGGCCGCCTTCCGCAGCGTGAAGCGCCGGCTGGAAGTGGTGGGCGCGCATGCCGGCGTCACCGTCTACGACGATTTCGCCCACCACCCCACCGCGATCGCCACCACCTTGGCCGGGCTGCGCGCGAAGGTGGGGCCGGCGCGCATCCTGGTGGCGATGGAACCGCGCAGCAATTCGATGCGGCTGGGCGCGCACGCGGATGCGCTGGCGCCGTCGCTGGAGCTGGCCGACGCCGTGGTCTTTCTGGCGCGACCGGAGCTGCCGTGGGACGCTGGCAAGGTGATCGCGGCGCTGCGCGGCGAGGGCGTGGCGGTGGCGGATGCCGAGGCCCTGATCGCGGCGCTGGCGGCGCGCGCGCGCGCCGGCGACCACGTGGTGTTCATGTCCAACGGCGGTTTCGATGGTGCGCCGCGGCGCTTCCTGCACGCCATTCGCGCAGGATGAGGTGGTGACGTCGCCCGTTTCTCAGCGCGGGTGCGCCACCAGCTGCAGGCGCGGGTCCGCCGCGGCCAGTGTCGCCAGTTCAGGCGGGAGTGCGTGCGCCGGCGGATCCGGCTTCCACAGGTTGAGCAGGCGCAGCCGCCGGCGCAGCTGCATGGTGTCGTAGCGCGCCACCCACAGCGGGGTGCCGTCGGCCAGCCGCGCCGGCGCCGGCCATAGGCGCAGCACGGCGATGCGTTCAGGATCGACCGGGTCGGCGCGGCGCAGCAGCAGTGCCTCCGGGCGGGCATCCAGCGCCAGCGGCAGCACCGGCCGCTGCGCGGGCGTCAGGCCATCGTCCAGCAGGCCCAGCACCGCCAGCCAGTCGGCCGCGGGCTGCACCTGCCAGCCCTGCGCCAGCAGGCGCTGCTGCAGCACGTCCAGGGGGCCTGCGATCTCCAGGTCGAAGCGGTGGCGCGGATCATGGATCCCGTGCGCGCGCCAGTCCGCCGGCGCCAGCACCCGCGCAGGGGGCGGCGGTTGGAACTGCGCCAGCGTCTGCGGTGCGCTGTGCGGGGCGTACCCGCCGGCGGCCAGCGCGAACGCGCCGTAGAACGTCCACGCCAGCGGCCGCATCCAGAACGCGCGCTCGCTGCGGCGGCGGTAGGCGATGCCGATCAGCAGCACCCACGCGCTGCCCAGCAGCACGCCGCCGAGGATGTCGGACAGCCAGTGCGCACCCAGGTACAGGCGCGCGAAGCCGACCAGCGCGGTGGCGATGCCGGCAAGCAGGTAGGGCCATACCCGCTGCCGTCCGGGCAGTTCGCGCGCGATCAGCACCGCGAAGAAGCCGAACACCACGGTGGTCATGGTCACCGCGATCGAGGGGAAGCCGAAGCCGGCGGCGGTGGGCGGGCGCGGCATGTCCACCAGCGCGTCCAGCCCGGCGGTCAGCCCCAGCCCGACCGCGGCCGCGCCCAGCCAGTGTCCCGCCGCCAGCCAGCGTCGCCGCCACAGCAGCCACAGCAGCGCCGCCGCGAACGCGCTGCCCAGCACCGGCGCGCTGCCCAGCCCGGCCAGCGTGGCCATCATGCGGTCGGCCAGCGGGTTGCGCAGCGAGAACATCAGCGCGTGCACGTCGTGATCCAGCCGCAGCGGGCCACCGTGCAGCACCAGCGAGGCGCTCAGCCAGGCCCACAGCCAGGCCACCGCGAACAGGCAGACCGCCAGCAGCAGCAGCGGCGCGGTTTCCGGGCGGCGGCGGTCGATCAGGGCGGCGGCATAGCGGCCCAGCAGCGGATGCCGGTGGCTCCAGCGCAGCAGCTGCGCGAGCAGGCTGTCGGCGTGCAGGGCGAACCAGCGCCAGCTGTACAGCACCACCGCCCAGGCCAGCGCCAGCGCGCCCAGCAGGCCCAGCAGCACCAGCGCCAGCTTGTCCGCCACCGCCGCCACCGCGTCGTAGGCCTGGCCCAGCGCCCAGCCCGGCAGCAGGAACAGCACCGCCCAGCTGGCGCAGGCCAGGGTGCTGGCCTGTAGGTAGCGCACGGTCGGCATGCCCGCCATCCCGGCGATGGCCGGCACGAACGGGCGGATCGGCCCCACGTAGCGCGCAATCAAAATGCTCTTGAAGGCATTGC
>CAYYAT010000012.1:0-7261 GCA_964469595.1 uncultured Thermomonas sp. | reverse complement strand
CGGGTAACGCCGGAAAGGCCACACCGCGCGCAGGCGGTTGCCCCAGCGGCGGCCGATCCAGTAGCTCAGGCCGTCGCCGGCCAGCGCGCCGAGCGCCGCGCAAGCCACCGCATACGGCCCGGACAGGGTGCCCAGGCCGATCAGCACGCCGACCGGGATCAGCAGCGGCAGCGCCGGCACGAACGCACCCAGCACGATCAGGGCATCGCTGAAGGCGATCAGGAAGATCAGCAGGCCCGCTGCGTGCGGGTGCGCGCCGATCCAGGCAACGGCGTTGTCGAACCAGGCGCTGTGCATCGGCCGATTATAGGTGGCGGACGCTACACTTCCGCCCATCGCGGAGACGGTGAATGCGCATGACCACGCTGTCCGGCAAGACCCTGTTCATCACCGGCGCCTCGCGTGGGATTGGCCTCGCGATCGCGCTGCGCGCGGCGCGCGACGGCGCCAACGTGGCGATCGCCGCCAAGTCGGCGGTGCCCAATCCGAAGCTACCGGGCACCATCCATACCGCCGCCGCCGCGGTGGAGGCCGCCGGCGGCAAGGCGCTGGCCCTGCAGTGCGACATCCGCGACGAAGACGCGGTGCGCGCGGCGGTCGCGGCCACGGTGGACGCGTTCGGCGGGATCGACATCCTGGTCAACAACGCCAGCGCGATCTGGCTGCGCGGCGCGCTGGACACGCCGATGAAGCGCTTCGACCTGATGCAGCAGGTCAACAGCCGCGGCAGTTTCCTGTGCGCGCAGGCCTGCCTGCCGCACCTGCTGCAGGCCCCGAACCCGCACATCCTCACCCTGTGCCCGCCGCCCTCGCTGGACCCGAAGTGGTGGGGGCCGCATACCGCCTACACCCTGGCCAAGATGGGGATGAGCTTCGTCACCCTCGGCCTGGCCGCCGAGTTCGGGTCGCAGGGTGTGGCGGTGAATGCGCTGTGGCCGCGCACCCTGATCGCCACCGATGCGCTGAACATGATTCCCGGCGTGAGCGCCAGCAACGCGCGCACCCCGGCGATCATGGCGGATGCCGCGCACGCGGTGCTGGTGCGCCCGGCCAATGGCTTCAGTGGGCGCTTCCTGATCGACGAGGACGTGCTGCGCGAGGCCGGCGTCACCGATTTTTCCGGCTATGCGGTGGATCCGTCGCAGCCGCTGCTGCCGGACCTCTACGTCGAGCCTTGACCCCGGCTTCATGGGATCATGGTGCATTCCCCCACGGAGATCCCGCCATGAAATACCTGCATACGATGGTGCGCGTGCGCGACCTCGACGCCTCGCTGCGCTTCTACTGCGAGGGCCTCGGCCTGAAGGAGATGCGGCGGATGGAGAACGCGGCTGGGCGCTACACCCTGGTGTTCCTGGCCGCCGACGAAAGCCCGGAGGCGGAGATCGAGCTGACCTACAACTGGCCGGACGCAAACGGCAACACCGAGGACTACGGCAGCGCCCGCAACTTCGGCCACCTCGCGTTCCGGGTCGCGGACATCTACGCCATCTGCCAGCATCTGCTGGAGATGGGCTACACCATCCATCGCCCGCCGCGCGACGGCCACATGGCGTTCGTGCGCTCGCCCGACCTGATTTCGATCGAGCTGCTGCAGCAGGGGCCTGCGCTGCCGCCGCAGGAACCCTGGGCGTCGATGCCCAACACCGGCGTCTGGTGAGCGCGATGACCCACGCGGAGGATCTGCTCGCGCTCGCGCGCGACGTACTGCTGCCGGTGTACGCGCCGCGCCAGCTGGTGCTGGCGCGCGGCCAGGGCGCGCGCCTGTGGGACAGCAGCGGCCGCGACTACGTGGACTTCGCCGCCGGCATCGCGGTCTGCAGCCTCGGCCACTGCGATCCGGAGCTGACCGCCGCGCTGGCCGAGCAGGCCGGCCGCCTGTGGCATACCAGCAACGTGTTCGTCAGCGAGCCGCCGCTGCGCCTGGCGCAGGAGCTGGTGGCCGCCTCGCGCTTCGCCGAGCGCGCGTTCCTGTGCAATTCAGGCGCGGAGGCCAACGAGGCCGCGATCAAGTTGGTGCGCAAATGGGCCGCCAATGCCGGCCGCCCGCCGCAGCGGCGGGTGATCGTCACCTGCCGCGGCAGCTTCCACGGCCGCACCCTGGCCGCCGTCACCGCGACCGCACAGCCGAAGTACCAGCAGGACTTCGAGCCGCTGCCGGAGGGGTTCCGCCACGTCGATTTCAACGACATCACGCAGCTGGAGGCGGCTTTCGCCGGTGGCGATGTGGCCGCGGTGATGCTGGAGCCGGTGCAGGGCGAGGGCGGCGTGCTGCCGGCCGCGCCCGGCTACCTGCAGGCGGTGCGCGCGCTGTGCGACCGCTTCGATGCGCTGCTGGTGCTGGACGAGATCCAGTGCGGCATGGGCCGCACCGGCACGCTGTTCGCGCACTGGCAGGACGGCGTGGTGCCGGACATCGTGACCCTGGCCAAGGCGCTCGGCGGCGGCTTCCCGGTCGGCGCGCTGCTGGCCGGCCCGAAGGTGGCGGCCGCGATGGCGGTGGGCGCGCACGGCACCACCTTCGGCGGCAATCCGCTGGCTGCGGCGGTGGCGCGGGTGGCGCTGCGGCGGCTGGCGTCGGAGGAGATCGTTGCGAACGTCGCGCGACAGTCGCAGGCACTCCTCGATGGCCTTCAGGCGCTGAACCGCGAGTTCGGCCTGTTCGCCGAGGTGCGCGGCCGCGGGCTGATGCTGGGCGCGGTATTGAAGCCCGAACACGCCGGTAAGGCCGGCGCCATCGGCGACCTCGCGGCCGAGTGCGGCCTGCTGTTGCTGCAGGCCGGTCCCGACGTGCTGCGCTTGGTGCCCGCGCTCAACATCCGGGATGGCGAAGTGGCGGACGGCCTGGCCCGCCTGCGGCAGGCGCTTTCGGCGTTCGTGGGCGGCTGAGCCGCCCTTGGGGAAGGTCTGGACAACGCCATCCAGGCGTTGTCAGCCCACGCCGAGTCCGGTAGCGGCCCGGACTCGGCTCACACGCATCAATCACTTGTGTGATTGCTGCGTGGCCGGCCCGCCATGGCCGGCGGGAACCCCGTGAGTTGATCAGAGGGTCCTTAGTCCAGGGCCTGCGCGAAGTCGGCGATCAGGTCGTCGGCGTCCTCCAGCCCCACCGAGATCCGCAGCAGGTTCTGCGGCGACCGCGGGTGCGGGACCTCCACCGAGGCGCGGTGCTCCACCAGCGATTCGCAGCCGCCCAGCGAAGTGGCATTGGTGAATAGGCGCAGCCTGCCGGCCACCGCCAGCGCGGCCTCGCGGCCGCCGCGCAGCTCGAGGCTGAGCATCGCGCCGAAGTCGCGCATCTGTGCCGCCGCGACCGCATGCCCCGGATGCGTGGGCAGCCCCGGCCAGTTCACCCGCGCCACCGCCGGATGCGCCGCCAGGAATGCGGCGAGCCTGCGCGCATTCGCGCAGTGCATGGCCATGCGCGCGCCCAGCGAGCGGCAGCCGCGCAGGATCAGCCACGCGCTGAACGGCGCCAGCACCGCGCCGGTGACGTGCAGCCGGTGCGCCACCTTGCGCGTGAAGTCGTCGTCGCGCGCGAATACCAGCGCGCCGCCCAGCACGTCGCTATGGCCGCCGAAATACTTGGTGGTCGAATGCATCACGATGTCCGCGCCCAGCGCCAGCGGGCGCTGCAGCAGCGGCGTGGCGAAGGTGTTGTCCGCCACCACCAGGGCGCCGGCGGCGTGGCCGAGGGCAGCGAGCGCCGCGATGTCGCAGACCTTCAGCAGCGGGTTGGACGGGGTTTCGATCCACAGCAGCGCCAGCGGCCGCGCGCACGCAGCGCGTACTGCGTCGAGGTCGGCCATGTCGATCGTCTCGACCACCAGCCCGCGCTCCGGCAGGAACTCGCTGAACAGCATGCGCAGCCCGCTGTAGCAGTCGTCGGGGAACAGCACGCGGCTGCCCGCCGGCAGCGATTCCAGCAGGGTGGTCATCGCCGCCATGCCGGAGGCGAAGGTGAGCGCGGTGGCGCCGCCCTCCAGCGCGGCCAGCGCTTCGCGCAGGCGGTCGTTGGTGGGATTGCCCTCGCGCTGGTACTCGTAGCCCCCCAGGCGCTCGCCGGCGGGGCCGTGGCGGAAGGTGGTGGACAGGTGGATGGGCGGGGCCACCGCGCCGGTGGCAGGGTCGGGCTGCTGGCCGGCGTGTACGACCAGGGTGCCGGGATGCGCGTCGTGCATGGGCGATCTCACTCGCTAGAGGGAAGGGCGTGGCCGCATTTGCGGCAGTACCAGGCGTCGGCTTCGTGCTCGGGCAGGCCGCACTGCGGGCAGCGTGCGCGCAGCCGCCGCGGCTGCAGGCTGCGTGCCAGCTCCGCGGTGTAGATGCCGGTGGGCACCGCGATGATGCTGTAGCCGATCAGGATCAGCACCGAGGCGATGAAGCGACCGAGCGGCGTGTGCGGCGCGATGTCGCCGAAGCCGACCGTGGCCATCGTCACCACCGCCCAGTACATCGCGGTGGGAATGCTGGTGAAGCCGTTGGCCGGCCCTTCGACCAGATGCATCAGCGACGCGAACACCACCACTACGGTCAGCACCGTGGCCAGGAATACCAGGATCTTGCGCCGGCTGCGCCACAGCGCCTGCATCAGCAGGCCGGCCTCGCTGGAATATTCGACCAGCTTGAGGACGCGGAAGATGCGCAGCAGGCGCAGCGCGCGGATCACCGCCAGCGAGGTGCCAGCTGGAAACAATAGCGACAGCAGCGTGGGCAGGATCGCCAGCAGGTCGATGATGCCGTAGAAGCTCCGCATATAGCGCCAGGGATTGCGCACCACCCACAGCCGCACCGCGTATTCCACTGCGAACAGCACGGTGAAGGCCCATTCCGCGATGTACAGCGGCTGGTGCCAGCGCTGCTTGATGTCGGGCACGCTGTCGAGGATCACCACCAGCACGCTGGCCAGGATCGCCGCGATCAGCCAGAGGTCGAAGTTGCGCTCGGCCGGGCTGTCATGGTGGAACACGACCCGGTACCAACGGTAGCGCCGTCCCTGCGTGCTTGCCGGCCAGTGCCCAGGCTCGAGCAGGCCGTCCGGCGGGTTGCTCTGGCGTTCTGGAGTTTCCATGTCAGCAGGCGGCAAACGCGCTCCGCGCTGCCTCGAGGGTGGCATCGATCACGCCATCGTCATGCGCGCTGGAGATGAAGCCAGCCTCGAATGCGGACGGCGCGAGGTACACCCCGCGCTCGAGCATGGCGTGGAAGAAGCGGTTGAACGCGGCGCTGTCGCAGGCCATCGCCTGCGCGAAGGTGTCCACCTGCTCGGCGCTGAAGAACAGCCCGAACATGCCGCCCACGCGCTGGGTGGTGAACGCCACGCCAGCCTCGCGCGCGGCCGCTTCCAGGCCGTCGCAGAGCGCATTGGTTTTTGCTTCCAGCGCGGCGTGGAAGCCGGGCGCCTGCACCAGCTCCAGCATCGCCAGCCCGGCCGCCATCGCCACCGGATTGCCGCTCAGGGTGCCGGCCTGGTAGATCGGGCCCGCGGGCGCGATCTGCCGCATCAGTTCGGCGCGCCCGCCGTAGGCGCCGACCGGCATGCCGCCGCCGATGATCTTGCCGAAGGTGGTGAGATCGGGCGTCACCCCGTAGCGCGCCTGCGCGCCCCCGAGCGCGACCCGGAAGCCGGTCATCACCTCGTCGAAGATCAGCAGCGCACCGTGCTGCGTGCACAGCGCGCGGAGGTGCTGCAGGTAGCCCTCGCGCGGCGGCAGGCAGTTGGCGTTGCCGACCACCGGCTCGATGATCAGCGCTGCGATTTCCTCGCCGCAGGCCTCGAACAACACCGTGGCGGCGTCGAAATCGTTGTACGGCAGGGTGAGGGTGAGGTCGGCCAGTGCTTTCGGTACCCCCGGCGAGGTCGGCACGCCGAAGGTCAGCGCGCCGCTGCCGGCCTTCACCAGGAAGCTGTCGCCGTGGCCGTGGTAGCAGCCCTCGAACTTGACGATGCGGCTGCGGCCGGTGGCGCCGCGCGCCAGCCGGATCGCCGACAGGGTGGCCTCGGTGCCGGAGTTCACCATCCGCACCATCTCGCAGCTGGGTACCAGGCGGGTGATGGTCTCGGCCATCGTCACCTCGAGCGGATTCGGGGTGCCGAAAGACAGGCCGTCGCGTGCGGTGGCGATCACCGCCTCCAGCACCTGCGGGTGGTTGTGGCCGACGATCATCGGGCCCCACGAGCCGACGTAATCGATGTAGCGGTTGCCGTCCACGTCGTACAGGTAAGGGCCTTCGGCGCGCTGCACGAAGAACGGTTCGCCGCCGACCGACTTGAAGGCGCGCACCGGCGAGTTGACGCCGCCGGGCAGCAGGGCCTGGGCGCGGGTGAACAGGGCGTGGGAGCGGGCGTGGGTCGGGGACATGCGGGGATTCTGCAAAGGAAGGAGGGGGAGGCTTTCCGCGCTTCGTCCCGGATGGGACAATGCGGCAACCCATCGATTATCGCGCCAATGGCCGTTTCCGATTCCGAACGCCCCTACCGCACCTGGATGTGCGTGGTCTGCGGCTACATCTACGACGAGGCCAAGGGCGCGCCCGAGGATGGCCTGGCGCCCGGAACGCGCTGGGAAGACGTGCCGGAGACCTGGACCTGCCCGGACTGCGGCGTCACCAAGGACGATTTCGAGCTTTACGAAGGCTGATGCCGCCGCGGTAGGGCTTCCTCACTTGTCGGTGGGGATACCCGGGCCGAACACCAGCACGCTGCCGTCCTGCAGCTTGAGCTTGTCGGCCTGGCCGGCATTGAGCTCGAGCACGTAGCGCGCGGGTGCATTGCTCGGATAGGGCGGGCAGGCGTCGCCCAGCGTGCATGGCGGCACGTTGCGCTGCTGCGCCACCAGCTTGCGGTCGTTGTCGAAGTACAGGATGTCCAGCGGAATCTTGGTGTTTTTCATCCAGTACGCCTGCGGCTCCTGCACCTCGTGGATGAACAGCATCCCGTGGTCCTGCTCCATCGCGTCGCGGAACATCAGCCCGCGTGCGCGCTGGGCGTCGTCCACCGCCAGCTCCACGCTGTAGCGATGCCCGGCCAGTTCCACCCAGGGCTGGCGGGCGCCGGCGCAGCCGGAACTGGACAGGGCAAGAAGTGCGAGGAAGGCGAGGCGGCGCATGCAGGAGGTCTCCGTGTGGGGCGGCATGGATGCGGCGCGTCGCGCCGGCAGGTGTTGCGATCGCGCACCTTGCGCGCGATGCCTGCATTCCGTCAACACGTCAAGACTTCCCAAGCGAGGATGGATGGAGGAAGATGCGCGCCCTTGCCGAG
>CAYYAT010000011.1:0-14373 GCA_964469595.1 uncultured Thermomonas sp. | reverse complement strand
CGCGCCCATGCCGTAGATCAGCCCGAAGTTGATCGCCTTGGCCGCGCGCCGCTCCTCGGCAGTGACCGCCTCCAGCGGCTTGCCCAGCACTTCGGCGGCGGTGGCGCGGTGGATGTCGGCGCCCTGCGCGAACGCGCGTAGCAGCGCCGGATCCTCGGACAGATGCGCCATGATCCGCAACTCGATCTGCGAGTAGTCGAACGACAGGAGGCGGCGCCCCGGCGGCGCGACGAACGCGGCGCGGATGCGCCGGCCCTCCTCGGTGCGCACCGGGATGTTCTGCAGGTTGGGGTCGGACGAGGACAGCCGCCCGGTGGCGGCGCCGGCCTGGTGGTAGCTGGTGTGCACGCGCCCGGTGTCGGGGTTGACCATCTCCGGCAGCTTGTCGGTGTAGGTGCTGCGCAGCTTGGCCAGGCCGCGATAATCGAGGATCACCCGCGGCAGCTCGTGCAGGTCGGCGATCGCCTCCAGCGCCTCCTCGTTGGTGGAGGGCGCGCCGCCCGGGGTCTTCACCCGCGCCGGCAGCTTCAGTTCGTCGAACAGTAGCGCGCCCAGCTGTTTGGGGGACTCCAGGTTGAAGCTGCGCCCGGCCAGCTCGGTGGCCTTCTGCTGCAGGGCCAGCATGCGCCGGGAGAGCTCCGCCGACTGCCGGCGCAGCTCGTCGGCATCCACCAGCACGCCGTTGGCTTCCACCCGCGCCAGCACCGGCACCAGCGGCATCTCGATGTCGCGATAGACCGATTGCAGGCGCGGCGCGGCCGCCAACTTCGGTGCCAGCACGCGGTGCAGGCGCAGGGTGATGTCGGCATCCTCGGCGGCATAGCGGGTGGCGACGTCGATCGTCACCTGCGAGAACGGGATCTGCTTGGCGCCTTTGCCGGCTACGTCCTCGTACTTGAGGGTGTCGTAGCCGAGGTGGCGCCTGGCCAGCGAGTCCATGTCGTGGCGGGCCAGCCCGGCCTCCAGCACAAAGCTCTCCAGCAGGGTGTCGTCGGCATAGCCGCGCACCTGGATGCCGTGGCGGCGCAGCACGTGCAGGTCGTATTTGCCGTGCTGGCCGAGCTTCTTCCTGGCCGGGTCTTCCAGCAGCGGGCGCAGCGCCTCGAGCACGGCCGCGCGGTCCAGCTGCGCCGGCGCATTCGGGTACGCGTGGCCGAGCGGGATGTAGCAGGCCTGGCCCGGCTCCACGCTAAAGCTGAGGCCGACCAGGTTGGCGCGCAGCGGATCGAGGCTGTCGGTCTCGCTGTCGAACGCAAACTCCTCCGCCGCGCGCAAACGCCCGATCCAGTCGTCGAGCTGCGCCCGGGTCAGCACGGTCGCATACGCGCCGGGCGCGGCCAGCGCGGGATCGGCCTGCGACGCCGTGGTCGCGGGCGCGGCGGCCGCGGCGGGAGCGCCGGCGTCCAGCTCCTTCAGCGCCTGGTTGAAGCCGTAGCGGGTATAGAGCGCGCGCAGCGCGTCCACGTCGCGCGGGCGCAGGGCCAGGTCGGCCGGCGCCACGTCCAGCGCCACGTCGGTCTTGATCGTGAGCAGCTCGCGGTTGAGCGGCAGGCGCGGCAGCGCGGCGCGCAGGTTGTCGCCGATCTTGCCCGTGATGGCGCCCGCGTTTTCGATCACGCCCGCCAGCGAGCCGTATTCGCCCAGCCACTTGGCCGCCGTCTTCGGCCCGCATTTCTCCACGCCCGGCACGTTGTCGATGCTGTCGCCCATCAGCGCCAGGTAATCGACGATCTGCTCCGGACGCACGCCGAACTTGGCGAGCACGGCCTCCTGCGAATCCAGCCGGCTGCCGCTCATGGTATTCACCAGCGCGATGCCGGGCCGTACCAGCTGCGCGAAATCCTTGTCGCCGGTGGAGATGGTCACCTGCATGCCCTGCTGCGCCGCGCGCACGGCCAGGGTGCCGATCACATCGTCGGCCTCCACGCCCGGCACGCGCAGGATCGGGATGCCCAGGGCCTGCACGATATCGAGCATCGGCGTGATCTGCGCGCGCAGGTCGTCCGGCATCGGCGGGCGGTTGGCCTTGTAGTCGGGGTACATCTCGTCGCGGAAGGTCGGCCCCGGCGCGTCCACCACGAAGGCGATGTGCTCGGGCTGCTCCTTCAGGTGGGCGCGCAGCATGTTGACTACCCCGAACAGCGCGCCGGTCGGCTCGCCGGCCGCGTTCGACAGCGGCGGCAGCGCGTGGAAGGCGCGGTACAGGTAGGAGGAACCGTCGATCAGGACCAGGCGTGTCATCCCGCGATTCTACGCAGCGCCGCCCGCCGGTGCCGGTGGAGGGATAATGGCCGCCCCCACCGCCACGCGAGTCCCACCATGCCGCACGCCCCGCAGCTCCGCATTCCCGCCACCTACATGCGCGGTGGCACCTCGAAAGGCGTGTTCTTCCGGCTGCAGGACCTGCCGGTCGAAGCGCAGGTGCCGGGGCCGGCGCGGGATGCGCTGCTGATGCGGGTGATCGGCTCGCCCGACCCTTACGGCAAGCACACCGACGGCATGGGCGGCGCGACCTCGTCCACCTCCAAGTGCGTGATCATCTCCGCCAGCAGCCGGCCCGACCACGACGTGGACTACCTGTACGGCCAGGTCAGCATCGACAGCGCGTTCGTGGACTGGTCCGGCAACTGCGGCAACCTGTCCACCGCGGTCGGCCCGTTCGCGGTCGCGGGGGGCTTCCTCCCGGCCGAACGCATCCCGCAGGACGGCACCGTCACCGTGCGCGTGTGGCAGGCCAACATCGGCAAGACCATCCTGGTGCACGTGCCCATCAGCGACGGCCAGGTGCAGGAAACCGGCGACTTCGAACTGGACGGCGTCACCTTCCCCGCGGCGGAAATCGTGCTGGAGTTCCTCGACCCGTCCGACGACGCAGGTGACGGCGGCGCGATGTTCCCCACCGGCAACCTGGTCGATACCCTCGACGTGCCCGGCGTCGGCCCCCTGCGGGCGACGCTGATCAATGCCGGCATCCCGACCGTATTCGTCAACGCCGCCGCCCTCGGCTACGACGGCACCGAGCTGCAGCCGGCGATCAACGACGACAAGGCCGCGCTGGCCAGGCTGGAGGCGATCCGCATCGCCGGCGCGCTGCGCATGGGCCTGATCCGGTCCCCGGAAGAGGCCGCCATCCGCCAGCACACGCCCAAGGTGGCGTTCGTCGCGCCGCCGAAGGCCTACACGGCCTCCAGCGGCAAGCAGGTCGCGGCCGACGCGATCGACCTCAACGTGCGCGCACTGGCGTGGGGCACGCTGCCCCCCGCGCTGTTGGGCCCCGCCGCGGTGGCGCGCGCCCCCGCCGCCGCGGTGCCCGGCACGCTGGTGAACCTGGCCGCCGGCGGCGGCACCCGCGACGCGGTGTGCTTCGGGCATCCTTCCGGCACGCTGCGGGTGGGCGCCACGGTCGAGCAGCGCGACGGCCGCTGGACGGTGACGCGCGCGGTGATGAGCCGCAGCGCGCGGGTGCTGATGGAAGGCCACGTGCGGGTGCCGCGCACGTTCTGAGGCATGCCCCGCGCGGCCGCTGCCGGCGGCCGGCTCAGCCCTCGGGCGCGAACCCGGCCTTGCGCAGCTCGTGGCGGGCCTGGTCGAAGCCCTGCATCGGCGCGAAGTCGCCGCTGCGGTCGGTGAGCTCGGCCCAGCGCGCCAGGATCTGCTCGCCGCTGGCGGCCTCGCCCAGGTGGATGCCCTGGGTCAGCGCGACGTAGGCCAGCTCGAAGCCGCCGGCGCCGGCGCTGAGGATGGCGCGGTTGGGCGCGTTCTCGGCCACCAGCGCCAGCACCGCCGGGCTGACCAGCTCCGGCTTGAACCAGGCCAGCTGCTCCGGCGGCAGGATGCCTTCCATCATCCGGGTCGCGCCGGTCGGCGCCAGGCAGTTGACCCGGATATCGTGCTTGGCGCCCTCGATCCCGAGGGTCTGCATCAATCCCACCAGCGCCATCTTGGCCGCCGCGTAGTTGGCCTGGCCGAAATTGCCGTACAGCCCGCTGCAGGAGGTGGTCATCACGATGCGCCCGTAGTTGCGCGCGCGCATGCCGTCCCAGACTGCCTTGGTGCAGTGCACCGCGCCCATCAGGTGCACGTCGAGCACGCGCCGGAAATCCTCCAGCGGCATCTTGGCGAAGCTGCGGTCGCGCAGGATGCCGGCATTGTTCACCAGGATGTCGATCGCGCCCCAGTCGGACGCCACCTCGTCCACCATCGCCTGCACCGCCGCGGCATCGTCCACCGCGCACTGCGCCGGGCGCGCGCGTCCGCCGGCGGCACGGATCTCGGCGGCGACCAGGTCGGCATCCTCGCCCAGATCGTTCACCACCACGCTGGCACCACGGCTGGCGAGCAGCAGCGCATGCGCGCGGCCCAGCCCGCCGCCGGCGCCGGTGACGATGGCCACCCGGCCGCTCAGGTCGATCATGCCCTCACTCCCGGTTGGTTTTCCGCCGCCAGTGTATCCAGCGCCGCCACCGCCGCCGGCCGCGCGGCCGGCGCCGCCGGCCGGCGCCGGCGCGCCGGCCCCGGGGCGACCTCGGGCGGGGCCGGGTGCGCCCCGGTCGGGTGGTAGGGCACGTGCACGCCCCAGCCGCCCAGCGCCAGCACCGGCGCGATGTCCGAACGCAGGGAATTGCCGACCATCAGGAACCGCTGCGGCGCGATCGCGAATTCCTCCAGCAGCCGCGCATAGGTTGGCTCGTCCTTCTCGCTGACGATCTCGATCCGGCGGAACAGGTCGGACAGCCCGGACTGGCGCACCTTCGCCTCCTGGTGGAACAGATCGCCCTTGGTGATCAGCACCACCGGGTGGGTGGCCGCCACCGCCTCCACCGCCGCGCGTACGCCCGGCAGCAGTTCCACCGGATGCCGCAGCAGTGCCTTGGCGATCGCCACAATGCGGTGGATGTCGGCGGCACTGATGCGGCCCTCGGTGATTTCCACCGCCGCCTCCACCATCGACAGCGCCATCCCCTTCACGCCGTAGCCGAAGATGGCGATGTTGCGCGCCTCGTATTCGTACAGGCGGCGGCCGACGTCCTGAAGG
Organism: uncultured Thermomonas sp.; assembly: GCA_964469595.1. Classification (GTDB taxonomy): domain Bacteria; phylum Pseudomonadota; class Gammaproteobacteria; order Xanthomonadales; family Xanthomonadaceae; genus Thermomonas. The sequence goes on along the minus strand of CAYYAT010000011.1, from coordinate 9,338 downwards.
TCCACGTAGGCGGAGACGATCCGCTCGAACTGCGCCTGCGCGTCGTCGAAGTAGTCCTGGCTGCGCCAGAGGGTGTCGTCGGCATCGAAGCCGACCAGCGCGATGCCGCGCGGCGAAGGGGAATCCATCGCCGCATTCTAAACAGGCGGGCGCTGCGGCATGATGCGCCGTCGCTTCCTGCCACGCCGCTACCACCGCCATGACCGACTGGACCCGCCTGCTGCGCGACATCCCCGACTTCCCGAAGGCCGGGATCCTGTTCAAGGACGTGATGCCGGTGCTGGCCGATCCGCAGGCCTTCGCCGCGGCGATCGCCGCGCTGGCCGCGCCTTGGCGCGTTGCGCGGATCGATGCGGTGCTGGCGATCGAGGCGCGTGGCTTCCTGCTCGGCGCGCCGCTGGCGCAGGCGCTCGGCGCGGGCCTTGTGCCGCTGCGCAAGCCCGGCAAGCTGCCCGGCGCCGTGCGCGAGGTGCGCTATGCGCTGGAATACGGCGAGGATGCCCTGCAGGTGCAGGCCGGCGCGCTGGCGCCGGGCGCGCGGGTGCTGCTGGTGGACGACGTACTGGCGACCGGCGGCACCCTGGCCGCGGCCGGCGCCCTGGCGCAGCAGCTGCAGGCCGAGATCGCCGGCGCCGGCGTGCTGCTGGAGCTGGCCGCGCTGGGTGGCCGCGCGCGTTGGCCGGCCGCCGCCCCGCTGCACGCCGCGCTGGTGGTGTAAGGCGAACGCTGCCCTTCAGCGCGCGGCGGCGTCCACCTTGTGCAGCCACGCCAGCAGCCCGGCGAAATAGGCCTGCTGGTCGTCGTACATCGCCATGTGCCCGCCGTTGGGCAGGTACAGGAAATCGCCGCGCGGCAGGCGCGTGGCCATCATCCGCATCCACTTCGGGTCCATGGTGTCGTGCTCGGCGCCGATCACCAGGGTGGGCACGGGGATCTTCGCCAGGTCGGCGGTGCGGTCCCAGTCCACCAGGATGCCGCTGGCGCCCATCTCGCTGGGGCCCTGCATCGGCACGTACACCGCCTTGTTGAGGTGGCGGCCGAACCCGCGCAGCACCGGCTCCGGCCACTGCGCCATCGGCCGCCGCAGCACGTGCTCCTCGTAGTACGGCGCCAGCAGCTCCTCGTAGCGCGGGTCGTCGTACTTCTGGGCCGCCTCCAGCGCCAGGATCTCCTTCAGCGCGGCCGGGTCCATCCGCGGCATCAGGACGTCATGCGCGTAGCGGTTGTACGCGGGGATGCTGGACATCATGTTGGAGATCACCAGCCCCTTGAGGTGCTGCGGGTACTTCAGCGCATACTCGATGCCGAGAATGCCGCCCCAGGAGTGGCCCAGCAGGAAGAAGTTGTCCCGGTCCAGGCCCAGCGCCTGGCGCACCTGCTCCACTTCCTCGACGTAGTGGTCGATGCTCAGGAACGGCGTCATGTCCTTGGGCTGGTCGCTGTAGTACGAGCCCAGCTGGTCGTAGTAGTAGTACTCGATGCCGTCCGCCGGCAGGAAGCTGTCGAACGCCTCGAACGCCTCGTGGGTGCCGCCCGGCCCGCCGTGCAGCAGCAGGACCTTGATCCGCGGGTTGTGGCCCACGCGCTTGGTCCACACCCGGAAATCACGGTGCGGGGTGTGGATCGGGATCATCCGCACCCCGCCGGTCCAGGCATCGTCGCCGCTGGCGGCGTGGTAGCTGGCGAGGGTGGGCGTGCGCGGCGGTTCGGCGGCGGCGGCCGGGCGCGCGGCGACGAGAGTGGCGAGGCACAGCAAGAGTGCGGCAAGCGGTTGGCGCATGGCGGGTTCCCCATTCGATCCGCCGGCCACTATACGCCGGGCATCGCTCACCTCCGGTTGCCGCCGGCCGCGCTAAGCTGGGGCCGTTCCCGCCTGCCGCCGCCGTCATGCAGCGCCCCGCCAAGCCCGCCAACGAAGCCGAACGCCTGCAGGCCCTGCGCCGCTACCAGGTGCTGGACACCCCGCGCGAGGCCGACTTCGACGACCTGGTCGCGATCGCCGCCGCGATCTGCGGCGTGCCGATGGGCTCGGTGACCCTGATCGACGCCGAGCGCCAGTGGTTCAAGGCCAAGCGGGGCATGGACGATGTGACGGAAACCGACCGCGATAGCGCGTTCTGCGCGCATGCCATCCTGACCCCGGACGCAGTGACGGTGGTGGAGGACGCCACGCTTGACCGCCGCTTTCGCGACAACCCGGTGGTCACCGCCGAGGGCGGCATCCGCTTCTACGCCGGCGCGCCGCTACTGACCCCGGAGGGCTATCCGCTGGGCACGCTGTGCGTGATGGACAGCCGCCCGCGCGAACTGGCGCCGCAGCAGGTCAAGGCCCTGCAGGCGCTGTCGCGGCAGGTGACGGCGCTGCTGGAACTGCGCCGCACCGCGCGTGAACTGAAACTGCAGCTGGAAGACCGCCTCTGGTTCGAACAGACCCTGCATGCGTTCAACGAGAGCCTGAAGCTGGAGAACGCCGACCTGTCGCGGAAGCTGCAGATGGACCCGCTGACCGGGCTGGCCAACCGGCGCGCGCTGGCGGATGCGCTGGAACAGGCGCTGGCGGGCACCGCCGCGCTGTGCGTGGCGCTGGCCGACATCGACCACTTCAAGGCGATCAACGACACCCACGGCCACGCGGTGGGCGACGAGGTGCTGGCGCGGGTGGCCTCCAGTCTGCGGGTGGCCAACGGCGAGGCCGGCCTGCTGGCACGCTACGGCGGCGAGGAGTTCGCGCTGGTGCTGCCGGGCATGGACCTGGACGCGGCCCGCCGGCACTGCGAGGCGATGCGCCAGGCGGTGGCGGAGGCCTCACCCAACCTGCCGGTGACCATCAGCATCGGCGTGGCCATGCGCCAGCCCGGCGATGACAAGGCCGCCTTGCTGCGGCGTGCCGACGATGCCCTGTACGCCGCCAAGCGCGCCGGCCGCAACCGGGTGGCGCACGCCTGAGGCCAGTGGCGCTAGGCCTTCTTGACGAACTCCGACTTCAGGCCCATTGCGCCGACCCCGTCGATCTTGCAGTCGATGTCGTGGTCGCCATCCACCAGGCGGATGTTGCGCACCTTGGTACCCACCTTCACCACCAGCGACGCCCCCTTCACCTTCAGGTCCTTGATGACGGTGACGGTATCGCCGTCCTGCAACACGTTGCCAACGGCGTCCTTCACCACGCGCACCGCTTCGTCCTCGGCCGTCGGTTCGCCCGCGCGCCACTCGTGGCCGCATTCCGGGCAGACCAGCTGTCCACCATCTTCATAGGTGTACTCGGAAGCGCATTGGGGACAGGGTGGAAGCGTGGACATTGCGGGTGCCGTGGCGGGGGGCAACCATTCTAACGGACGCCGCGGATGTCCCCGGATGCGGAAAAACGCAGGGCGGCTTGCGCCGCCCTGCGTGCCACGTTGCGTCCGGTGGCGCGTCCTGCGCCTGTTGTTGTGCTATTCGGGTGGGGGACTGCGGCAGGCCGCGAGATAAGGCTTACTGCTTGCCGGCCTCGCCGCCGCTGCTGGCCAGCCAGGCCTTGTACTCCTCGACCGTGAGCTGGCCGTCGTGGTCGGCATCGGCGGCCGGGAAGATCTTCGCCACGTTCTCCATCGCGGCGGCCTCGTTGGCGCTCAGACGGCCGTCGCCGTCCACGTCCAGTTCGGCCCACCAGTTCTTGTGGCCGTCGTCCTGGCTGGCCGCGGCCTTGTCCGGGGGTTGCGGCTGCGCCTGGGCCGCGGCGTCCTGCGCGAAGGCGAACGTGGTGGCGATGGACGCCAGCAGGGCGGCGGACAGGACCAGCGGGATTCGGATCTTGCGCATTTGGGTCTCCTCGTTCTGCGGGGGATCAAAACGGATGGATGCCGATGCGATCTGCATCGACACCCCGCACCTTACCCACGCGCTCTGAACGCACCGTTCCCTGCAACCTGAACAATGACGCGGGCTTAACCACCACCTGCGCGATCCACGCTAGACCGCGCACGCACCACGGCGCACATCCGCAGTAAAGTCGCGCCTTCCCCACGCACCTGGTGCAGCCGCAATGACGATGGAATGGGTGGACCTGCGCAGCGATACCGTCACCCGGCCGACCGCCGCGATGCGCGCGGCGATGCTGGCCGCCGAGGTCGGCGACGACGTATACGGCGAAGATCCGACGGTGAACGCGCTGCAGGCGCGGCTGGCCGCCGAGCTCGGCTTCGAGGCGGCGCTGTTCGTGCCCAGCGGCACCCAGTCGAACCTGCTGGCGCTGCTGGCGCACTGCGAGCGCGGCGACGAATACATCGTCGGCATGGACGCGCATACCTACAAGTTCGAAGGCGGCGGCGCGGCGGTGCTGGGCTCGATCCAGCCGCAGCCGATCGTGCAGGCCGAGGACGGCAGCCTGCCGCTCGAGCGCGTGGCGGCGGCGATCAAGCCGGTCGATCCGCACTTCGCGCGCACCCGCCTGCTGGCGCTGGAGAACACCTGGCACGGGCGCGCGCTGCCGCTGGACTACCTGCGCGAGGCCGGTACGCTCGCGCGCGCGCACGGGCTGGCCTACCACCTCGACGGCGCGCGCCTGTTCAACGCCGCGGTGGCCTGCGGGGTGCCGGCGCGCGAGATCGCGCGGCATTTCGACAGCGTCTCGGTGTGCTTCTCGAAAGGGCTGGGCGCGCCGGTCGGCTCGGTGCTGGTCGGCTCGCAGGCATTGATCGACAAGGCGCGGCGCTGGCGCAAGGTGTGCGGCGGCGGATGGCGTCAGGCCGGGATGCTCGCGGCCGCCTGCCTGCACGCGCTGGACCACCACGTGGCACGCCTGGCCGAGGACCATGCGCGCGCCGCCCGGCTGGCGGAACGGCTGCGCGCGATCGACGGCATCACCCTGCTCGGCCAGCACACCAACATGGTGTTCATCGACGTGCCGGCGGAGCATCTGCGCGCACTGGATGCCCACCTGCGCGCGGCCGGCGTCCGCATCAGCATCGGCTACCTGCCGACGCTGCGCCTGGTGACCCACCTGGACGTGGACGACGCCGGAATCGCGCGCACCGCCGACGCCTTCGCAAGATTCTTTGCGCGCGCCTGAGCGGCGCGCAAGCGGCGGCCGCTACCAGCGCCGCCAGCCCCACGGGCGCGCCAATCCGGGGCCGCTGGCGTTGCCCACCTGCACGTCCACGTTGATGGTGCCGGCCTTGCCGCCATCGGTGGCGGTGTCCGTGCAGTAGTGCAGGCGCGCCGCGGTGAAATTGCTGCTGCCGAAATGCTCGGTGTAGCCGACGCCGGCGCTCACGCTGCCGCTGAAATGGCGCGGGTTGCCCTGCGCATCGCGCGGGCAGCCGGAGGCGGCCACCCAGCCGCGGCCGGCATCCACGATGCCCGGCGCGATCGGCGTCAGCGCGGGCGCGACCACCGGCGCAGGATCGAACACCTGCGTTGGCGGCAGCGACAAATCCAGCGCCGACTGCGGCGCCCCCGGCCATCCGCCCGCCAGTGCCGGCAGCACCGGCGCACACGACAGCACGGCAATCGCGAGTCTCTTGCGCATCTCGGCGTCCTCGATGGATTTCGCCCAGCGGGCGGTGCAGGCCGACGCTAGCAAGAATTGCTTGAACGCGCGCTGGCTATCGCGGCCTGCGCGCATTCAGGCGCGGCCGCGCGGGTGCCGGGCCGCACGCTGCGCATCCATCGCCGTGGGGCGCGCGTATCGGTGGTGGCAACGCATCCCGTGCCTGCCGCCGCGCAGCCACCGCGGAGGCGCTGCCCTCCCCCACCTTTTCCGGAGACATCCAATGAAGCCGACCCTGCCCTACGCCGTTGCCAGCGCCCTTGCCATCGCCCTGTGCGCCCAGCCCGCGCTGGCCGCTTCGCCCGCCGCCACCAAGGCCGACCACGCCCAGCAGGACATCGTGGCGGCCGCCATGGCCACGCCCAGCCTGAGCACACTGGTGGCCGCGGTGAAGGCGGCCGACCTGGTCGGCACGCTGCAGGGCGCAGGCCCGTTCACGGTGTTCGCGCCGACCAATGACGCCTTCGCCAAGCTGCCGGCCGGGACCGTGGACGGCCTGCTGCAGCCGCAGGCCAAGGATGCGCTGACCGGCGTGCTGACCTACCATGTGGTCGCCGGCAACGTGGATGCCGCCAGCCTCGCCAAGCAGATCGCCGCCGGCGGTGGCCGCGCCACGCTGACCACCGTGCAGGGCGGCACCCTCACCGCCACCTCGGACGGCATGGGCGGCATCATCCTGACCGATGCCAAGGGCGGCACCGCCAAGGTGGTCGCGGCCGACCTGCGCCAGCGCAACGGCATCGTGCACGTGATCGACGGCGTGCTGCTGCCGCAGTGACCGCCTGATCGTTCGCGCGTCATCCGCGGGCGGCTGTGGCCGCCCGCGTCAGGCCTCGTCCTGCGAATACACCGACAGCGCGAGCGCGCCGTCGTCCTCCATCTCCACCACGACCGTGATCGGTCGGCAGCACACCGCGCAGTCCTCGATGTAGTGCTGCGCGCCGGCGCTGGCATCCAGCATCAGGGGGATGGTCTCGCCGCAGTACGGGCAGGCGACCTCGCGAAACTCCAGCATCCCGCTCACTCCAGCGTGCCCTGCGGCAGCACCAGCCGTTGCACCGGATAGCCGCGGCGGGCGGCGCGCTCGCGGATCGCGTCGAACTCCGCGCGCGGCATCGCCGGCGTGCGCGAGAGCACCCACAGGTACTTGCGCGACGGGCTGCCGACCACCGCCCAGCGATAGTCGGGGTCGAGCTCGACCACCCAGTAATCGGCCCAGGCGAACGGCAGCCACGCCAGCCAATCCGGCGCGAAGCGCACCTGCAGCGCACCCGGCTCGCCCGGCACCCGGCGCGCCACGCCATCGGACACGTCGAAGCTTCCGTCGCGGGTGCGGCAGGCATTGCGCACGCCGATCAATCCGTCCGTGCGCAGGCTGTAGGTGGCGCTGATGTCGGCCACGCACTGGCGCTGGAAGAACATCGGCAGGTGCGCGATCTCATGCCAGCTGCCGGCGTAACGCTGCAGGTCCAGCGCCGGCACCGGCGCGTTCGGCAGCGGCGGTTCCTGCGCCGCCGCCGTGGCGGCGGCAAGCGCGAGGGCGAATGCAAGGGAACGCAGCATGGGCAGGCTCCGGCGGGGGATGCGGGCATCCTCGCGCCGCGCGCGTGGTGGCGGGGTGAATGCGTGCGGGCATGTACCGCATCGCAGGTGTCACATCCATACTGATTCAGGCATGATGCGGCGCGGGCATTGCGACGCAGCGTCCGCATTTGATTGGGGAGTTCCACTGTCAGTATTCACGCCGCCAGTTCCGGCGGTGCGTTCTATTTATCGCTCAGGGGAGGGCATCATCATGCATTCTTGGTTCAAGGTCACCGCAACCGCCGCGCTGCTGCTGTTTTCGTCTGCGTCCTTCGCCGGAGAAACCGTTTCGGTCCCCGAAGGTACCGAGCTGCGGCTGCGGCTGATGGACAAGCTGGTGTCCGGGGTGGCCACCGAAGGGGAGCGCTTCAACCTCGAGCTCGACGAGCCGCTGACCATCGACGGCCATGTGCTGGCCGAGCCCGGCGCGAAAGCGGTTGGCACCGTTATCACCTCGAAGAAGAAAGGCTTCATGGGCAAGGGCGGCGAGCTCAACGTGATGGTTGATTACCTGCTGGTGAACGGCCAGCGGATGAAGCTGCGCGCCGCGAAATCCGGCCAGGGCGAAGACAAGGTCGGCACCACCGTGGCCCTGACCGTCCTGTTTGGCCCGCTGGGGCTGCTCAAGCGCGGCCACAACATCGAGCTGAACCCGGGAATGATCATTCCCGCCTTCGTGGATCAGACGACCCAGATCACCCTATAAGTCCACTGCGCGCCGAGGGCGGAGCAAGTCCGGAACATCCAGCCTCCTCCGCCCTTTTCGCTGTCGTGCACTTCAGGCCAATGCCTCACCTCCCGCGCACACGCATTCGACGTACCGGGCGCGCCTGAACGCCAGCGGCGCAAACGCGGCCGATTCTTCAGAGCATTGTGCCCACCACCGGAGTTTCGAGCCTCACCGCCGGACAGCGATCGACATACGCCTCGAACAGAGCATCCACCTCTGGTAGCTGGCGCAGGAGATCCGGATTCCGTGCCGTGACGAAAGTGATGGGCACCTTCGCGCGGCAGGCAATGGGTGTCCCCCTGAAAGTGTGGGGCACGACCCATTCGTGCAACGCCTTGCGCGATGCCCTATCCAGCCGCTCGCTGGTGGAATCCTGCGTGGCCGGATACATCAGTTGGATCGCCTGCGGAACACCGTTCTCGCCGAACAGAACGGCATACACCAGAATCGCGTCGACGCCTGCCTTCACCAGACCCGGCGGAAATCGCGGTGGCACCCTCCGCGGGGCAGCCGCACGGCCTGCATCCGCACCGGCCAGCGCCGGGCTGGTGACCTCCACGATCCGAAGCGCGGTTCTACTCTCGGAAAGGGGCGTGGCTGCGACCTTAATCTGCTGGGCAATCCTCACCGGCACGGCTTGTCCCTGCCAGCGTAGAGGCGCATAGCGCCAGGTCTCGATGCCTCGCTTCACCCGCGCCTGAATCGACGCGGGCAGCGCCGGATCGGTCTGAACGTCGGCCACGCTGCCGTCTGCCTGAACGGTCGCCTCGACATCGATCTGCAGCAGGATCGACCCGTTCTCGTCTTTGGCAACGGCTTGTGGTGTACAAGCCATCGCCAGCATTCCGATCAGCGCTGCCCCTACCCTGGATATCATCGCTAAGCTCGATTCTCCAAACCCCTTCCGCATCGCCCGGAAGTCAAAACAGAACGCGAGACACACAACCTCAGCCGCAACCGCGCGCTGGTGGAGCGAAAAGCGCTTCGTCCCTCACCCGCACTTGCTATATCCGCAATTCAAGCAAGTCGCGCACCCGTCCATCAGCACCAGGGCTTTGGTGTTGCACTTGTGGCACATCGTCGCGCTGGGCGGGAAGCTGGCGCCGTCGCCGGTGACGGCAATGTCCTCGGAGTGGCCGGCGGCGCTGCTCATCAGGCCGGCCGGGCCGGACTCAGCGTTTTTTTTTGAGCGCGCCTCGAACTGCTTGCGCTTCTCGGCGATCAGCGCGCGCTGGTGCTCGCTCATCTCCGGGTCGTGCAGCAGGCCGATCGACTTCAGGTGGTCCTCGACGATGCTGCCGAGTTCGGCCACCAGCGAGGGCATGTACACGCCGCCGGCCTTGAAGTAGCCGCCGCGCGGGTCGAACACGGCCTTCATTTCTTCCACGATGAAGGTGACGTCGCCGCCCTTGCGGAACACGGCGGACATGATGCGGGTGAGCGCCACGATCCACTGGAAATGCTCCATCGACTTGGAGTTGATGAAGATCTCGA
>CAYYAT010000010.1:0-14507 GCA_964469595.1 uncultured Thermomonas sp. | reverse complement strand
TCGCCGCCGCTGGCCACCGGCTTCATCCCGGCCGCGCGCAGGCCCTGGCCGCGCAGCGCGTGCAGCAGCGCGCAGCTGGAAAAGGTCTTGCCGATGCCGGTGTCGGTGCCGGTGACATAGAACGCGTGCATGGGGATGTTCCAAGCGGTGGGGAGGAGCGCGATGTTAATGGCCGGGCCGGCATTGCTACACTGGGCCCATGAGCTTTTCCGCCACGCCCCTCACCGGCACCAAGCCGGAACGCTACGCGCAACTGCTGGAGCAGGCGCGCGCCCTGCTCCACGACGAGCGCGACCGCATCGCCAACGCCGCCAACCTGTCGGCGCTGGTCTACCACGCGCTGCCCGACCTGAACTGGGTGGGCTTCTATTTCTTCGACGGCACCGAGCTGGTGGTCGGCCCCTTCCAGGGCCTGCCGGCGTGCGTGCGCATCCCGCTGGCGAAGGGCGTCTGCGGCGCCGCCGCGCGCACCCGCCAGACCCAGCGGGTGGACGACGTGCACGCCTTCCCCGGCCACATTGCCTGCGATTCGGCCAGCCGTTCGGAGCTGGTGGTGCCGCTGTACCGGGGCGAGGCCCTGATCGGCGTGTTCGATCTCGATAGCCCGCTGCCGGCGCGCTTCGACGGCGACGACCAGCGCGGGCTGGAGGCGATCGCCGCGGCCTACCTGGAGTCGCTGGGGTGAGCCTGAAATTGCGCAACATCGGCCCGAAATCCGCGGCCTGGTTGCGCCAGGTGGGGCTGCGCACACCCGAGGACCTGGCCGCGGCGGGCGCGGTGGGCGCCTACGTCAAGGTGCGCCGCGCCGGCTTCAAGCCCAGCCTGAACCTGCTGTACGCGCTGGAAGGTGCGCTGGCCGACTGCCACTGGCAGGAAGTCCCGGACGCGCGGCGCGCGGAACTGGTGCAGGCCGCCGAAGCTGCGATCGCGCAGCTGCCGCCCCCGCGCGGGCGTCCGGCCGCCGCGCCAGTCACCACCACCCACCACGAGGCCGCGCCGATGGCGCCGGCGCTGGCCCTGTTCGACGACGATCGCGGCGGGCATCCGGGCCACCGCGACGGTGACTGACCCGCCACGCTACACTAGCCGCGCTTGAGGTGACCTGCCGGCACGGCCGGCGGGTTGAAACGGGAAGCCGGTGACGAGGCGCGCGAGCGCCGCCATTCCGGCGCTGCCCCCGCAACGGTAAGCGTGACGACGCCAGCATCGGCCACTGTGCATCCGCATGGGAAGGCGCTGGCGGGGAACATCCGCGCGATGTTCCGCGCGCAAGCCCGGAGACCGGCCCCAGGCACGTCTGGTGGCGATGCGGAGGGCATCGCGCGGCCTGCGCGCGCGTTGCTGCCCGCCATGTCCGTCGATCCCCCGCATGGCCATCGCCCACCATCCCAGGGCGCGCGGGCGTGCGCGCCGGAGACGACCATCCATGCAATCCCGTTCCTTCTTGCCCCCAATCCGCAAATCCCGCGCCGGCCACTGGCTGCCCGCCGCGCTGCCGCTGGCCCTCGCCGCCGCCCTTCCGGCGACCGCGCGCGCCGACGACGCCAAGACCCTCGACACTGTGATCGTCACCGCCACCCGCACCCCGACCAGGGTGGATGCCGCGCTGGCCGCGGTGGAGGTGATCGACCGCGCCGAGATCGACGCCAGCGGCGCGCACTCGCTGCCGGAACTGCTGCGCGGGCGCGCCGGCATCGACATCGTCAACCAGGGCGGGCTGGGCAAGCTGAGCACCCTGTTCCTGCGCGGCACCGAATCCGACCACACCCTGTTCCTGGTGGATGGCGTGCGGATCGGCTCGCCCACCTCCGGGCTGGCGTCGCTCCAGGACATCCCGCTGGCGCTGATCGAACGCATCGAGATCGTGCGCGGGCCGCGCTCGTCGCTGTACGGCGCGGATGCGATCGGCGGGGTGATCCAGATCTTCACCCGCCGCGACACCGCGCGCGGCACCCATGCGCGCGCGCGCATCGCGGCCGGCAGCCACGGCCTGCGCGAAGCCAGCGCCGGGCTGGACCTGCGCGGCGCGCGCGGCGGCATCGGCATCGACCTGGCCCACCAGGGCACCGACGGCATCAATGCCTGCACCGGCTATTACGACCCGCTGACCTGGAACGGCGCCGGCTGCTTCATCGTGCCCGGCACCCAACTCGACCGCGACGGCTACCGCAACAACAGCGCCAGCGTGCGCGCCGACTTCGCGCCCGACGCCCACTGGCGGCTGGATGCGCACGCCTTCCGCGCCAGCGGCCACAACGACTACGACGGCAGCTACGTGGACAACTCCGACATCGTCCAGCAGGTGGTGGGTGGCAGCGTGCGCTGGACGCCGGTGGACGCGCTGCAGCTCAAGCTCAGCGCCGGCCGCAACACCGACGACTCCCGCAACTACCTCGGCCAGGCCTTCAGCAACCGCTTCGCCACCCACCGCGACAGCGCCAGCCTGCAGGGTGATCTCACCCTGGCCCAGGGCCGCCTGCTGAGCGCGGGCCTGGACTGGCTGCGCGATGCGGCCAACGTCACCGACCCGTGGGCACCGTTCGCGCGCACCCGCGGCAACCGCGGGCTGTTCGTGCAGTACCAGGGCGAATCGGCGGTGGCGGCGGGGATGCAGAACCTGCAGCTCGCCTTGCGCCGCGACGACAACGACCAGTTCGGCGGCCACACCACCGGCAACCTCGCCTGGGGCCGCGACCTCGGCGGCGGCTGGCGCGTCACCGCCAGCCATGGCACCGCGTTCAAGGCGCCCACCTTCAACGAGCTGTACTACCCCGGCTTCAGCAACCCCCTGCTGCGCCCGGAGACTGCGCGCAGCAGCGAGCTGTCGCTGGCGCGCAGCGGCGCGAACTGGCATCTGCAGGCCAACGCCTACCAGACCCGCATCCGCGACCTGATCGCCTACGACGCCGCGCTCGGCAAGCCCGCCAACATCGATTCCGCGCGCATCCGCGGGCTGGAGCTGACCGGCGACGCACAGTGGGGCGCATGGTCGGCGCGCGGCCAGCTGGGTTGGCTGCAGACCCGCAACGAAAGCCCGGGAAGCCAGCATGGCAAGCAGCTTCCGCGCCGCGCGCCGCGCAGCGCACGCCTCGACCTGGACCGCGAGGCCGGCGCGTGGGGCTTCGGCCTGAGCGGGATCGCGCAGGCCGCGCGCTGGGACGACGTGGCCAACACCCTGCGCGTGGGCGGCTACACCACCCTGGACGCGCGCCTCACCCGCCGCCTCGCGCGCGGCTGGACGCTGCAGGCGAACGTCACCAATGCGCTGGACAAGCGCTACCAGACCAGCGCGTACTACCCGCAGCCGGGGCGCGAATACACCCTGAGCCTGCGCTGGCAGGGCGACTGAGCCTGCGATGCTCCTCCTGCGCCGGCAGCCCGCCGCGGCTGCCGGCGCCGCGCTTGGCGCTCGCGCCAGGCGCGCGTCCACGCCCTCACGCGCGGCGCCCACCGCGCGCAAGACCACATCACTGCGCGGCGGAGCCGCTCTCCCCTTCGACCAGCCGCTTGCACGCGCGCAGCAGGTCCAGGCATTCCGGCGGTGCCAGCGGCTTGAAGAACAGATAGCCCTGCGCCTGGTCGCAGCGCGCCGCGCGCAGGAACGCGAACTGCTCCTGGGTTTCCACGCCTTCGGCCACCACCACCATTCCCAGACTGTGCGCCAGCGCGATCACGGTGCGCACGATGGTGGCGTCATTGCCGCCGCGAGTGATATCGGACACGAACGAGCGGTCGATCTTCAGGCAGTACAGCGGCAGCGATTTCAGGTAGGCCAGCGAGGAATAGCCGGTGCCGAAATCATCGATGGAGATGCGCACGCCCAGCCGCTGCAGGTCGGTCAGCGCCACCGTGGCCGCGTCCAGATCATCCATCAGCATCGACTCGGTGATCTCCAGCTCCAGGTCATGCGGCTGCAGCCCGGTTTCGCGCAGCGCGCGGCTGACTTCCTCGGCGATGTCGCGCTGGCGGAACTGGCGTGCCGACAGGTTCACCGCCACGGTGCCGGCCGGCAGCCCTTCCTCGCGCCACTGGCGCAGCTGGCGGCAGGCCTCGCGCAGCACCCAGTTGCCGATCGGCAGGATCAACCCGGTGCGCTCGGCCACCGGGATGAACTCGTCCGGGCTCACCGCGCCCAGCTCCGCGCTATGCCAGCGCAGCAGGGCTTCCCAGCCGGCCAGGCGGCCGCTCTCGATCTCCCATTTCGGCTGGTAGTGCACGGCCAGCTCGCCGCGCGCCAGCGCATGGCCGAGTCCTGCCTCCAGCTGCGCCTCGCGCCGGAACGCCTGCTCCAGGGCCGCGTCATAGGCCACCACGCAATTGCGCCCGGCCTGCTTGGCCTGGCGCAAGGCAAGATCGGCATGGTTGACCAGCGCGCCCGCCGACAGCGGCGACAGGGCATGCCCGGCCAGCCCGATGCTGGCGCCGATGCCGATCCGGTCCTCGCCCAGCTCGAACTCGCGCGCCAGCCCGACCAGCAAGGTTTCGGCGCACTGCCGCCCCGACGCCAGCGTGGTGTCCTGCAGGTAGATCAGGAACTGGTCGCCGCTGAAGCGCGCCAGCTGCGCCGAAGCGGGCAGCGTCTTGCGCAGGCGCGCGGCGATCGCCACCAGCAGGCGGTCGCCCTGGGCGTGGCCGAGGGTGTCGTTGACGTTCTGGAAATGGTCCAGGTCCAGCAGCAACAGCGCGCCCGGCCGCCGCCCGCCGTTCTCGCCTAGCGCCAGCTCGAGGCTGGCGAGGGCGGCGCTGCGGTTGGGCAAGCCGGTCAGCGCATCGTGCGTCAGCATGTGCTGCATCTGCCGGAACGGCCGGCGCACGGCCTCCACATATACCGCGCGGTACAGGTAGTAGTAGGCCGCCAGCTTGAACAGATGCCCAAGCAGGTTGGGCGTGCTGGTGATGCGCTCGTACAGGGTGAAATACAGCTCGCTGACCGCCATCAGCAGCAGCGCCAGCAGCAGGCTGGCGGTATCGCAGCCGGTGACCTTTTGCCGGCGCAGCACCAGCACCAGCGCCGCCAGCAGGTACAGCCCGCAGGCGCCCCACTCCAGCCAGATTTTGAGCGGGGTCAGGCCAACGCCGTCCACATACATCGTCGCCAGCCGCTGCGGCGCGGTCAGCGGCAGCCAGGCCAGCGCCAGGGCCAGCGCCAGCATCGCGCCAAACCAGGCGCCGCGGCGCACGCGCGAGGCCGGCGCCGGGCGCTCCGCGAACAGCACGTAGGCCAGCAGCCCCAGCGCCGCCAGATAGCGCGCCAGCAGCCACAGCAGGATGGTCTTCTGCGCCGAGTTCGGGCCGGCCAGCTCCGGCATGCCGGCATAGGTCAACAGATGCAGCAGGTCCAGCGCACCCACCGCCAGGAACACGCCGCCCAGCTCCAGCGCGCGCCCCGAACGGTCGGTATCGGCCGCCGTGGCGCCGGTGACGAAGACCAGCACCGCCACCACCACGGTCAGGATCTCCAGCAGCGAATGCAGGGCCAGGAATTCCCCCTGCGGCACCAGCCACTGGAGCCCAGTGGCAGCCTGCCAGCCCAGCAGCGCCAGGCCCAGGACCAGCAGCAGGCTCCCGACCCAGTGGCGCGGGGCAAGCGTCGGCATCGGCAGTCCTCCTCGGCGTGCTGGTCGGATGCGGGCCGCGCGCCAACCCCGTCCCCCCGGTGCGTCGCGGTGTCGCGCACCATCCTAAACGGAAACCCCCGCAGGCTGGACAGGTCGCCTACAACTGCCGCGCCAGCGCCGACACTCCGCCCCAGGCGATCTGCCCGCCGATGCACAGCAGGATGAAGGCCATCAGTTGCTGGACCGCGTTGATCGCGCTCGGCGACAGCCGCTGCGCCAGTTTGGGCGCATAGCGGTAGCACAGGTATACCAGCACGGCCTGCAGCAGGGCCGCGACGAAGATCGCCCCATGCGACAGCAGCGTCGCCACCGCAGCGCCATGGGTGACATGCGCCGACAGCGTCAGCAGCACCACCATCGTGCCCGGGCCCACGGTCAGCGGGAAGGTGTAGGGATAAAACGCGTTGTCGAGGATCCGTTGCGAATCATCGCCTTCCGCGTGATCGCCCGTCGCGCCCGTTGTCCGCCCTCCAGCCAGCGTGCGCCAGCCCATTGCCGCCAGGGTCAGGCCGCCACCGACCTGCATCACCGGCAGCGAGATCCCGAAGAAATGCAGCAGCCACTGCCCGACCAGGATCACCGTCGCCACGTAGGCCAGCATCATCAGCGCCACTTTCAGGGCCAGGCGGCGATACACCTGCTCAGGCCGGTTTCCGATCATGCCGAGGATGATCAGCGCCGTCCCGAAGGGATTGACCACCGGCATCAGCGCGGCAAACGCCGTCGGCACGATCGCCAGCGGCGCCAGCCAGTCCGGCAGCGCCATGCTCACTCCACCGTCACCGACTTGGCGAGGTTGCGCGGCTTGTCCACGTCGGTGCCGCGCGCCAGCGCGGCGTGGTAGGCCAGCAGCTGCACCGGGATCGCGTGCACGATCGGCGACAGCACGCCGACGTGGCGCGGGGTGCGGATCACATGGACGCCCTCGGACTCGCTGAAGCTGCTGTCGGCGTCGGCGAACACGAACATCTCGCCGCCGCGCGCGCGCACTTCCTGGATGTTGGACTTCACCTTCTCCAGCAGCGCATCGTTGGGCGCGATCACCACCACCGGCATCTGGGTGTCCACCAGCGCCAGCGGACCGTGCTTGAGCTCGCCGGCCGGGTAGCCCTCGGCGTGGATGTACGAGATTTCCTTGAGCTTGAGCGCGCCCTCCAGCGCGATCGGGTAGTGCGTGCCGCGGCCGAGGAACAGCGCATGCTGGCGCGGGGCGAACGCCGCCGCCCACGACGCGATCTGCGGCTCCAGGTTCAGCGCGTGCTGCACGCTGCCCGGCAGGTGCCGCAACTCATCCAGCAGCGCGGCCTCGCGCGCGGCGTCCACCTGGCCGCGCTGGCGGCCCAGCGCCACCGCCAGCGCGAACAGCGCCACCAGCTGGGTGGTGAAGGCCTTGGTCGAGGCCACCCCGATCTCGGCGCCGGCACGGGTGTAGAACACCAGCCGGCTGGCGCGCGGGATGGCCGATTCCGGCACGTTGCAGATCGACAGCGTCCTGTCCTGTCCCTGCGCCTTGGCGTACTTCAGCGCCTCCATCGTGTCCAGGGTTTCGCCGGACTGCGAGATGGTGACGATCAGCTGCCTGGGGTTGCCCACCACCTTGCGGTAGCGGTACTCGCTGGCGATGTCCACCGCGCACGGGATGCCGGCGATGTCCTCGATCCAGTAGCGCGCGGTCAGGCCGGCGTAATAGCTGGTGCCGCAGGCGAGGATCTGCACCGACTCCACGTCGCGCAGCACCTCGGCCGCGTTCGGGCCAAACAGCGCCGGGTCGAAGCCGCCGGCATCGAGGAGGCCTTCCACGGTGTCGCCGATCGCGCGCGGCTGTTCGTGGATTTCCTTCTGCATGAAGTGGCGGTAGGGGCCGAGTTCCAGCGAGGCCAGCGACACGTCGGAGACGTGCACCTCGCGCACCACCGGCGCATCACTGGCGTCGAACACCTGCACCCCGGCGCAGGTGAGCTCGGCGGTGTCGCCTTCCTCGAGGAAGATCACCCGGCGCGTCGCGGACACGATGGCGGACACGTCCGAGGCCACGAAATTCTCGCCCTCGCCCAGCCCCACCAGCAGCGGGCAGCCCATGCGCGCGGCCACCAGCGTGCCCGGGTCGCGCCTGTCGACCACCGCCAGCGCATAGGCGCCGTGCAGCTCCTTCACCGCGCGCTGCAGCGCGCCGAGCAGGCTGGCGCCCTGCGCGCGGTAGTGGTGGATCAGGTGCGCCACCACCTCGGTATCGGTCTGCGATTCGAACGCGTAGCCCAGCGCGCGCAGGCGCTCGCGCTGCGCCTCGTGGTTCTCGATGATGCCGTTGTGGACCAGCGCCAGCTCGCCGACGCTGATGTGCGGGTGCGCGTTGGACTCGGTGACCCCGCCGTGGGTGGCCCAGCGCGTGTGGCCGATGCCGAGGTGGGCCTGCAGGCCTTCCGCCGCGGCCGCCGCCTCCATCTCGGACACGCGCCCGGTGCGGCGCACGCGGCGCACCGCCGCGCCCACCACCACCGCGATCCCGGCGGAATCGTAGCCGCGGTATTCCAGCCGCTTCAGGCCATCCACCAGCAGGGGCACCACGTCACGGTTGGCGATCGCACCGACGATTCCGCACATCAGGATTGCTCAGTTCCTCAAGGAACGCCCAGTTTAAGCCAAGCCCGCAGGGGCGCCCCCGGCGACGTGGCCGGCGTCCGCCCGGGTGTCCGCGCGGACACGGTGTCCGCCCCGCGGACACCGCGGACACCCCGCGCACCCCATGCAAATCAATCACTTGGATTTGGTACGCGAATTGCTATTCCCCTCGCATGGACACGCCCGACAGCCCGCACCGCATGCAACCCCGCGCCCGCATCCGCGACACCTCCGGCCAGGACCGCGCGCCGGCCACGGCCACCACTTCCCGCAAGCGCCCGCCGCGCTGGCTGGGCTGGACCGCTGGCGGCCTCGGCGTGCTGCTGCTGGCCGGCTGGGTGGCCAAGGGCTGGCTGGGCGGCGCCAATTCCTACGACGCCTCGCGCCTGCGCATCGCCAGCGTCACCCGCGGCGACCTGGTGCGCGACCTCAGCGCCGAGGGCCGGGTGATCGCCTCCAATAGCCCCACCCTCTACGCGATCGCCGCGGGGACGGTGACGCTGAAGGTGGTGGCCGGCGACAAGGTGCGCAAGGACCAGCCGCTGGCGGTGATCGACAGCCCCGAACTGCGCAGCAAGCTGGTGCAGGAGGAATCCACCCTGGCCAGCCTGGAGGCGGAAGCCAGCCGCGCCGTGCTGGACGCACAAATCGCACGCGCCAACGCGCAGCGCGCGCTCGACCAGGCCACCATCGACCGCACCGCCGCCCAGCGCGACCTCGAGCGCTACCAGCGCGCCTATGCGGGTGGTGCGGTGCCGCAGAACGATCTGGCGCGCGCGCAGGACGGCATGAAGAAGGCCGAGATCGGCCTCGCCGCGGCGCAGAAGGACTTCCAGCTGCAGAGCGCCGGCGCCGGGCTGGATGCGCGCAACAAGCAGCTGCAGGCGCAGCGCCAGCGTGCGGTGGTGGACGAAGCGCGCCGCCAGGTGGAGGCGCTGACCCTGCGCGCGCCGTTCGATGGCCAGGTCGGCCAGGTACAGGTGCCGCAGGGCACCCAGGTCGCCGTCAACGGGCCGGTGCTGAGCGTGGTCGATCTCAGCCGCTTCGAGGTCGAGATCAAGGTGCCGGAGAGCTTCGCCCGCGATCTCGGCATCGGCATGCCGGCGCAGATCACGGCCAACAACGCCCGCTACGCCGGCGAGATCTCCGCGGTCTCGCCCGAGGTGGTGAACGGCGAGGTCACCGCGCGCGTGCGCTTCTCCCGCGGCCAGCAGCCGCCGGATCTGCGCCAGAACCAGCGGCTGTCGGTGCGGATCGTGATGGACACCCGCCACGACGTGCTGATGGTGGAGCGCGGCCCGTTCCTGGAACAGGACGGCGGCAACTTCGCCTACGTGGTCGATGGCGACAGCGCCGTGCGCCGTCCGATCCGCACCGGCGCCGCCAGCCTCGCCAACGTGGAAATCCTGTCGGGCCTGAAGCCGGGCGACCGCATCGTGGTCTCGGGCACCGACCAGTTCAACAACGCGGACCGCGTCCGCATCTCCGGGAATTGAGCCATGAACGCTTTTCTTTCACTGCCCCCCTCCTTCCACTGGAACGCCCGGCAACTGGCCGACGCCGTGCCGCGCCGGCTGAGCCAGATGCCGCTGTTCGACGCCGCGCCCGACGCCCGCATGGCTGGCAACGATCCACGCGCCCGGCCGCGCATGCCGGCCGAGTACCTGCCGCGGCAGGCACTCGCGCCCGCGTTCCGCATCCATTGACCCCCGCCGCACACCCTGCCCACACCGCCGCTATCGCGCCCCATACAAAGGATTCCTCCCATGCTGAGCATGCACCAGGTCGCCAAGGTCTACCGCACCGAGCTCGTGGAAACCCACGCGCTGCGCTCGCTCGACCTGCACGTCGCCGAAGGCGAGTTCGTGGCCGTCACCGGCCCCTCCGGCTCGGGCAAGACCACCTTCCTCAATATCGCCGGCCTGCTGGAGGAGTTCACCAGCGGCGAGTACCTGCTGGACGGCGTGAACGTGAAGGGGCTGGACGACAGCGCGCGCTCACGCCTGCGCAACGAGAAGATCGGCTTCATCTTCCAGGGCTTCAACCTGATCCCCGACCTCAACCTGTTCGACAACTGCGACGTGCCGCTGCGCTATCGCGGGATGCCCGCGTCCGAGCGCAAGCTGCGGATCGAGGACGCGCTGGGCATGGTGGGCCTGGGCTCGCGCATGAAGCACTACCCGGCCGAGCTGTCCGGCGGCCAGCAGCAGCGTGCGGCGATCGCGCGCGCGCTGGCCGGCAGCCCGCGCCTGCTGCTGGCGGACGAACCGACCGGCAACCTGGATTCGCAGATGGCGCGCAGCGTGATGGAGCTGCTGGAGGACATCAACCAGCAGGGCACCACCATCGTGATGGTGACCCACGACCCGGAACTGGCCGCGCGCGCGCAGCGCAACGTGCACATCGTCGATGGCATGGCCACCGACCTCAGCGCCGCGTCCTCGGTGGTGCGCCCGCTGCACGCCGACGCCACCGCCGCCTGAGGAGGCCGCCATGTTCGGGTATTACTTCCAGTTGGCCCTGCGCAGTTTCAAGCGCAACAAGGTGCTGACCGCGCTGATGGTGCTGGCGATCGCGCTGGGCATCGGCGCCAGCATGACCACCCTGACCGTGTTCCACGTGCTCTCCGGCGACCCCATCCCGGGCAAGAGCGATCGCCTGTTCTACGTGCAGCTGGACCCGGAGCCGATCGACGGCTACACGCCGGGCGACGAGCCGCAGGACCAGCTTACCCGCTACGACGCGCAGGAACTGCTGCGCCAGGCCAAGGCGCCGCAGCAGGCGATGATGACCGGCGGCGGCGGCGCGCTGGAGCCGGCGGGCACCAAGCTCAAGCCGTTCCTGATTGGCATGCGCTACACCTCGGCCGACTTCTTCCCGATGTTCGAGGTGCCGTTCCTGCACGGCCGCGGCTGGAGCGCGGCGGACGACCAGGCGCACGCGCGCGTCGCGGTCATCACCCGTGAGCTGGCGGAGAAACTGTTCGGGCGCACCGATGCGGTTGGCCGCGACGTGCGCGTGGACGGGCATGACCTACGCATCGTCGGCGTGATCGACCACTGGGCGCCGATCCCGCATTTCTACGACCTGTCCACCGGCAGCTATGCGCGTGAGGAGCAGGTGCTGCTGCCGATCTCCACCGCGCTGGAGCTCAAGCTCGACCGCAACGGCAACATGAACTGCTTCGGCCGCAGTATCGTCAACGATCCCACCACCGAAACCGCACCCTGCACCTGGCTGCAGTACTGGGTGGAGCTGGGCTCGGCGGCGGATGCGCCCGCCTTCAAGGCTTACCTCGACCAGTATTCCGAGCAGCAGCGCCGTGCCGGCCGCTTCGAGCGCCCGGCCAATACCCGCCTGCGCAACGTGATGGAGTGGCTGGAGTTCCGCCAGGTCGTCCCGGGCGACGTGCGCCTGCAGCTGTGGCTGGCGTTCGGCTTCCTGCTGGTGTGCCTGCTCAATACCGTCGGCCTGCTGCTGGCCAAGTTCCTGCGCCGTAGCGGCGAGATCGGCGTGCGCCGCGCCCTCGGCGCCTCGCGCCTGGAGATCTTCAAGCAGTGCATGGTCGAATCCGGCGTGGTCGGCCTGGCCGGCGGCGTGGCCGGGCTCGGCTTGGCCCTGCTCGGATTGTGGGCCGTGCGCCAGCGCCCGACCGATTACGCCGCGCTGGCGCAGCTGGACGGCAGCATGCTGCTGCTCACCTTCGCGCTGGCGATCACCGCCAGCCTGCTCGCCGGGTTGCTGCCTGCATGGCGTGCGATGCGCGTGCCGCCGGCCCTGCAGCTCAAGTCGCAATGATCCGCGGCGCCTCGTCGCTGCCAATGAATCCCCGGAGAATCCCGATGGAAATCCGTCCCATCCTGTCCACCCTGGCGCGCCACAAGACCGCCGCCGCGCTGATCGTGCTGGAGATCGCGCTGACCTGCGCGATCCTGTGCAACGCCTTGTTCCTGGTCGCGCAGCGGCTGGACGTGCTGAACATGCCAAGCGGCATCGACGAACGCCACCTGCTGATGGCCCAGGTCAACGGCATCGGCACCCAGACCGATGGCGATGCGCGCACCCAGGAGGACCTGGCCGCGCTGCGGGCCATCCCCGGCGTCACCGCCGCGGTGATCGTCAACCAGGTGCCGTTCCGCAACGGCTCCTGGAACTCCTCGCTCGGCCTGCGCCCCGACCAGGAGAAACCCACCCTCAACGCCGCCCAGTACATGGTCAGCGAAGGCACGCTGCAGGCGATGGGCCTGAAGCTCGTGGCGGGGCGCGATTTCCACGCGGACGAGTTCAAGAGCGTGGACGCCATCAACAAGGCCAGCGACACCTCGGTCATGAAGTCCTCGCTGATCGTCACCACGTCCGTCGCGCGCAAGCTGTTCCCGGACGGCAATGCGGTCGGCAAGACGGTGTACATGGCCGACATCCCGCTGACCATCGTCGGCGTGGTCGATTCCCTGGTGCGTCCGGCCCGGATGGGCGGCAACCGCGAGGATTCGATGCTGATGCCGGCGCGCATGAACTTCGCCAACGGCGGCTTCTACCTGGTGCGGGTGGCCGATCCGGCGCGCCGCACCGAGGTCGCCAAGGCGATCGAGCGCGCGCTGGAGAAGGTCGACCCCAACCGCCTGATCAAGCCGGCCAAGACCTACGAGGAAAACCGCCGCGACTACTTCGCCGCCGACCGCGACATGATCGGCCTGCTGCTGGTGGTCAGCGCGCTGCTGCTGCTGGTGACCGCGCTCGGCATCGTCGGCCTGGCCAGCTTCTGGGTGCAGCAGCGCACCAAGCAGATCGGCATCCGGCGCGCGCTGGGCGCCACCCGCGGGCAGATCCTGCGCTACTTCCAGACCGAGAACTTCCTGCTCGCCTCGATCGGCATCGTGCTCGGCATGCTGCTGGCCTTCGCCATCAACCAGATGCTGATGGGCAAGTACGCGCTGCCGCGCCTGCCCTGGCAGTACCTGCCGCTGGGGGCGCTGGCCCTGTGGTTGCTGGGCCAGCTGGCGGTGCTGGGCCCGGCCTGGCGGGCGATGGCGATTTCCCCGGCGATCGCCACCCGCTCGGCCTGAGCCAGCGCCTACAATCGCCCGCATGCCCACCATCCTGGTCATCGACGACAACCCCGCGATCGCCACCGCGCTGGACGTGCTGTTCTCGCTGCACGACATCCACACGCTCGGCGCGGCCTCGCCCGAGGCCGGCCTGGCACTGCTGGAACGGGAGCCGGTGGACCTGGTGATCCAGGACATGAACTTCGTCGCCGACACCACCTCCGGCGACGAAGGAGTGGCCCTGTTCCACCAGATCCGCGCGCGCCATCCCGATCTCCCGGTGATCCTGCTGACCGCCTGGACCCACCTCGAGGCGGCGGTGGAGCTGATCAAGGCCGGCGCCGCCGATTACCTGGCCAAACCGTGGGACGACCACAAGCTGCTGGCGACGGTCAACAACCTGCTGGAGCTGGGCGAGAGCCGGCGCCAGTTGGCCGCCGCCAGCCACGGCGAACGCCAGCGCCGCGGGCAGCTGGCGCGCAGCTTCGACCTGCGCGGGATCGTGTACGCCGATCCCGCCAGCGAGGCGGTGCTGACCCTGGCCTGCCAGGTGGCGCGCGCCGACCTGCCGGTGCTCATCACCGGCCCCAACGGTGCGGGCAAGGAACGCTATGCCGAGCTGCTGCACCACAACAGCGCGGTGAAGGACGGCCCGTTCGTGGCCCTGAACTGCGGCGCGCTGCCGGCGGAGCTGATCGAGGCCGAGTTGTTCGGCGCCGATGCCGGCGCCTATACCGGTGCGAACAAGCCGCGCGAGGGCAAGTTCGAGGCCGCCGACGGCGGCACCCTGTTCCTGGACGAGATCGGCACCCTGCCACTGGCCGGGCAGGTGAAGCTGCTGCGGGTGCTGGAGACCGGCCGCTTCGAGCGCCTGGGCAGCAACCGCGAGCGCAGCGTGAAGGTGCGCATCGTCAGTGCCACCAACGCCGACCTGCCCGCGCTGATCAATGAGGGCAAGTTCCGCGAGGACCTGTATTACCGCCTCAACGGGATCGAGCTGCGCCTGCCGCCGCTGCACGCGCGGCCGCGCGACATCCTCCCGCTGGCCTGCCATTTCCTGCCGCCCGGCAAGCAACTGGGCGAGGACGCGATGCGCGCCCTCCAGCACCACCCGTGGCCGGGCAACGTGCGCGAGCTGCGCAACGTGATGCAGCGCGCGGCCCTGCTGGCGCGCGGGGACACCATCGGCGCGGCCGACCTGGCCCTGCCGGCCAGCGCGCCG
>CAYYAT010000009.1:0-15469 GCA_964469595.1 uncultured Thermomonas sp. | reverse complement strand
TCCGATCCGCAGCAGGTCGCGGTTGCGGGCGGCGCGGCGGGCGCGCTCGCGCGCCTCGCCGGTGGCCAGGTACGGCCGGTAGCCGAGCGCGGCCAGCCGCGCCAGTGGCGCCGACAGCGCGGTGCGGGCCGGGTCCCAGCGCAGCCGGATGCGCCCGGTGATGGCGTTGGCGCTGGCCTCCAGCACGCCGTCCTCGCGGGTCAGCGCGCGGTCGATCAGCCAGGCGCAGGCGGCGCAGCGCATGCCGTCGGTGAGCACGGTGATCTCGCGCCCTCCCTCCACCGCGCGTGCATGCCCGGCCAGGACGTCCTCGCGATCCCAGCCGGCCAGTTCCGGGGCATCGGCATCCACCCGGCCGCCGGGGGCGCTGCGCAGGCGGTAGTAGTCGTCCAGCGCGGCATCCACGATCCACCGCGCGGCGGTCGCACAGCCGTTGCAGCAGAAGTCGCGGGGTTCGCCGTCGATGCAGGCCCGGACCGGTGCGGCCGGTAGCGGCTCGCCGCAGTGGTGGCAGCGGGCGGACATCGGGATCAGGGCTGGACGTCGTCCAGCGCCGGGCGCAGCGGCGCGGCCAGCTGGCCATGCGGCAGCCGCCCGCGCAGGCGCCAGTCGGCCTGGCCGGCGGGCTCCAGCTGCAGCAGCCAGTCGTGGTCGAGCGCGGGCGTGGCGACCGCGCGCCAGCCGGTTTCATGCGGCGCCAGCGCCAGCACCAGGTCGGCATCCGCGCGCGCGGGGTGCTGCAGGTGCAGGCGCAGCGGCGCGGCATGGTCGAAGTCGCCGGACACCGGCAGCACTTCCACGAATCCGTGTTCACCGTCCACGCGCACGATCGCGGCCAGCTGCCTCCGCGCCGCGCGCGCATCCGGGCCGAGGTCGGCCTGCTGGGCCTGGCCGGTGCGCTGCACCGCGTCCGGCACCGCGTCCATCGGGCCATCGGCGGTGGCGACCACGACCATGGCGATGCCGGCCACCACCACCAGGCCGACCATGACCAGCATCAGCCAGACGACGGGCTGGCGCCACGGGGAAGAGCGGGTGTCCATGGGCAGGGCTCGCGGGTTCAGATCGGACCGAAGAATGCACTTTCCACGCGCGCCTTGGCACTGCCGTCGCCGGCCTCCACCACCAGCGCGAGCGGATGCCGTCCGCGCACGTCGGCGGGGGCGTCGATTTCGATCGCCTGCGCCGCCACCGCGCCGGCCGGCACCCGCAGCTCCAGCGGTTCACCAGCCAGGCGCAGGCGCAGCGCCGGGTCGGCCTCGAGGCGGATGCGGTAGGTCTGGGCGACGTCGGTCTTGTTCACCAGCTTCAGGGTGTAGCCGTTGGCGATGTGGTCGCCGGCCTGCTGGTAGAGCGCATTGCGGTCGCGCAGCACTTCCGCGATCAGCGGGCTGCGGTGGCCCACGCCCCAGGCCCAGCCGGCGGCCAGTCCCAGCAGGATCAGCCCGTACAGCACGATCCGCGGGCGCAGCACGCGGCTGGGGCGACCGTCGATGGCGTTCTGGGTGGAATAGCGGATCAGTCCCTTGGGGTAGCCGATCTTCGCCATCACCTCGTCGCAGGCGTCGATGCAGGCGCCGCAGGCGATGCACTCGTACTGCAGGCCGTTGCGGATGTCGATGCCGGTCGGGCAGACCTGCACGCAGATGGTGCAGTCGATGCAGTCGCCCAGTTCCTCCGGCGCGAACTTCGGCAGCGGTTCCACCTGCTGCAGGTCGCCGTCCCAGGTGATGGTGCCCTTGGCTTGCGCGGCCTGGGTGGCGGCCGAGGGGTGCTTGCCGGCGCGGAATACATAGTCGTAGGCGGTGCGCGCGTCCAGCAGGCCGCGCGCGCGCTCCAGCACGCTGGCAATGCCGCGCTTGCGCGGGCCGCGCGGCTCGCCGCGCATCGGGTCGTAGGCGATGATCAGGGTGTTGCGGTCGAACATCGCGCTCTGGAAGCGCGCGTACGGGCACATGTACTTGCAGACCTGCTCGCGCAGGAAGCCGGCGTTGCCCCAGGTGGCCAGCGCGTAGAACAGCACCCAGAAGGTTTCCCAGCCGCCCCACTGGAACGGCCAGGCGCGCGCGGCGAGGTCGCGGATGGGGGTGAAGAACCCGACGAAGGTGAAGCCGGTCCACAGCGCGAACAGCAGCCAGGCCAGGTGCTTGCCGCCCTTGCGCAGCAGCTTCTCGCGCGTCCACGGGCCGGCATCCAGCTTCATGCGCTTGTGGCGGTCGCCCTCGATCGCGCTCTCCATCCACAGGAACACCTCGGTCCAGACCGTCTGCGGGCAGGCATAGCCGCACCACAGGCGTCCAGCCAGCGCGGTAAAGAAGAACAGCGCGAGCGCGGCGATCATCAGCAGCATCGCCAGGAACACGAAGTCCTGCGGCCAGAAGGTCAGCCCGAACACGTGGAACTTGCGCGCCGGCAGGTCGAACAGCACCGCCTGGCGCCCGTCCCAGCTGAGCCAGGGGAACACGTAGTACATCCCGAGCAGCCACAGCACCGCCGCTACCCGCAGGCGGTTGAGCGGGCCGGAGACATCACGCGGATAGACCTTGCGCTCGCTGACATAGGCGCTGCCGCCGGTGTCCAGCACGTCGAGGGGGATTTGCTTGTTGCCCATGGCGTCAGTCGCGTGGCAGCGGCCGGTTGAACCGGCTGGCCGGCCGCAGCAGGATCCAGGTGAACAGGCTGGAGGCGGCGGTGGCCAGCCAGAACGCGAAGAAGCCCAGGGTGTAGCCCAGGCCGCGGGTGATGTGCAGCTGCGGGAAGGTGACGTCGCGCAGCGCCAGCGGATCGACGAATGCGAAGAACGCCATCGTCGCCACCCCGGCCGCGAAGAAGCTGGGCCATACGATGGCCCCGATCCGCTGCGCCAGCGGGCGCGGCGGATGGTCCAGGCGGGGGGTGGTGAAGTCGGTCATGGCGTGCCCTTGCCGCTGGTGGCAACCGCCGGTGCCGGGTGCGAGAGCGACCACACGTAGGCGGCGACCAGGCGCGAACGGGTATCGCCCAGCACCGGGCCCCAGGCGGGCATCACGCCGTGGCGGCCGTTGCCGATGGTCTCGCGCAGGGCGTCGCGGCTGTCCCCATAAAGCCAGTAGCTGTCGGTGAGATCCGGCGCTCCCAGGCTCTGGTTGCCCTTGCCCTCGGGCCCATGGCAGGCCACGCACAGGCCGTCGTAGAGGGCCTTGCCGCGCGCGGCGGCATAGTCGGACGGATTGCCGCCCTGCGGGTCGCCCAGCTGGCGCACGTAGGCAATCACGTAGTCCACCGCGTCCGGCCCGCCCATGCCCTCGAGCACCTTGCCCCAGGGCGGCATCACGCCTTCGCGCCCGTTCAGCACGGTGTGCAGGATCTGGTCGGGACTGCCGCCCCAGTGCCAGATGGCGTCGGTCAGGTTCGGGTAGCCCACCGCGCCCTTGCCGGCCGAGCCGTGGCAGGTGGCGCAGTTGTTGCCGAAGATCGACTTGCCCAGCTTCAGCGCCTGCGGGTCGCGCGCCAGCACGTCGATCGGTTGGCCCTTGTAGGGCGCGAAGGTCTTTTCCAGCTGCGCGTTGGCCAGGGCGGCGTCATGGCCCAGTTCGGCGCGCGAGGTCCACTTGCCGAAGCCGGCGAAGTTGCCCAGTCCCGGATACCACAGCAGGTAGCCGATGCCGAACAGGATGGTGAGGTAGAACAGGTTGATCCACCACTTCGGCAGCGGCTTGTTGTATTCGGTGAGGTTGCCGTCCCAGACATGGCTGGTGTCCTCCGGGCGCGGGTCGCCGGGGCGACGGCGCGCGGTCCACCACAGCAGCCAGGCGCAGCCGACGATGTTCAGCGCGATCAGCGCGATCACGTACCACGACCATCCCGCGCTCATCGGGCGTCCTCCTCGTCGGATTCCAGCGGCAGGTGCGCCGCCTCGTCGAAATCGCGCTTGCGGCGCGGGCTCCAGGCCCAGGCCCAGCCGGCCAGGAACAGCAGCATCAATACGGTGGTGATGATTCCCGAGAGCATCAGGGGGTCCTCGGCGCGTGCTTGCCCAGGCCTTGCAGGTAGGCCACCAGGGCGTCCATTTCGGTCTTGCCGGCCACCGCCGCCGGCGCGGCGGCGATCTCGGCGTCGCTGTAGGGGTCGCCCAGCCGCTGCAGCGCGCGCATGTGCGCCTGCACGGTGGCGCCATCCAGCGTGTTCTGGTTGAGCCACGGGAAGCTGGGCATGTTCGATTCGGGGACCACGTCGCGCGGGTTGTTCAGGTGGACGCGGTGCCAGTCATCCGAATAGCGGCCGCCGACGCGGGCCAGGTCCGGGCCGGTGCGCTTGCTGCCCCACTGGAACGGGCGGTCGTACACCGACTCGCCGGCCAGCGAGTAATGGCCGTAGCGCTCGGTCTCGAAGCGCAGGGTGCGCACCATCTGCGAGTGGCAGTTGTAGCAGCCCTCGCGCACGTACACGTCGCGTCCGGCCAGCTCCAGCGCCGGGTACGGCTTGACTCCGGGCAGCGGCTTGATGGTCTCGGCCTGGAACATCAGCGGCACGATCTCGGCCAGGCCGCCGAAGGAGACGGCCACCGCGATCAGCACCGCCAGCAGTCCGACATTCTTTTCCAGCTTTTCGTGCGGGTTGTGTGTGTGTTCGCTCATGGGGTCCTCAGGCGCGGGCTTCGGAGACGTCGGGCGCCAGCAGCGGTTGCTCGGCCGGCTTCTCGGCGGCGCGGTAGGTCTGCCAGACGTTCCAGGCCATCAGCAGCATGCCCGCGAGCACCAGCACACCACCGAACAGCCGGCCCAGGTAGTAGGGATAGGTCGCGTTGAGCGATTCCACGAAGGTGTAGGTCAGGGTGCCGTCGGCATTGGTGGCCCGCCACATCAGGCCCTGCATCACGCCGGCGATCCACATCGAGGCGATGTAGAACACCACGCCGAGGGTGTGGATCCAGAAGTGGGTGTCGATCAGCCGGGTCGAGTACATCTCCTTGCGGCCCAGTAGCGGCGGCAGCAGCGCGTAGATCGAGCCGATCGAGATCATCGCCACCCAGCCCAGCGCGCCGGAGTGCACGTGGCCGATGGTCCAGTCGGTGTAGTGCGACAGCGAGTTGACCGTCTTGATCGACATCATCGGCCCCTCGAACGTGCTCATCATGTAGAAGCTGAGCGAGACGATGAGGAATTTCAGGATCGGATCGGTGCGCAGTTTGTGCCACACCCCGGACAGGGTCATGATGCCGTTGATCGCGCCGCCCCAGCTCGGTGCGAGCAGGATCAGCGAGAACACCATGCCCACCGACTGCGCCCAGTCCGGCAGCGCGGTGTACTGCAGGTGGTGCGGGCCGGCCCACATGTACACCGCGATCAGCGCCCAGAAGTGGACGATCGACAGCCGGTAGGAATAGATCGGCCGCTGCGCCTGCTTCGGCACGAAGTAGTACATCATCCCGAGGAAGCCGGCGGTCAGGAAGAAGCCCACCGCGTTGTGGCCGTACCACCACTGCACCATCGCATCCACCGCGCCGGAATAGACCGGGTAGGACTTCATCGCGCCGGCCGGGATGGCGATGTTGTTGACGATGTGCAGCAGCGCCACCGCGATGATGTAGGCGCCGTAGAACCAGTTGGCGACATAGATGTGCTTGACCCGGCGCTTGGCAATGGTGCCGAAGAACAGCACCGCGTAGGCCACCCACACGATGGTGATCAGGATGTCGATCGGCCATTCCAGCTCGGCGTATTCCTTGCCCTGGGTATAGCCCAGCGGCAGCGAGATCGCGGCGGCCACGATCACCGCCTGCCAGCCCCAGAACACGAACGCGGCCAGGCGGTCGGAAATCAGCCGCACGTGGCTGGTGCGCTGCACCACGAGCAGGCTGGTGGCGAACAGCGCGCTGCCGCCGAACGCGAAGATCACCGCGTTGGTGTGCAGCGGGCGCAGCCGCCCGTAGCTGAGCCAGGGGATGCCCTCGAACAGGTGCGGCCAGTACAGCTGGGTGGCGATGATGACGCCGACCAGCATGCCGACGATGCCCCAGAGCACCGTGGCAACGGCGAACTGGCGCACCACCTTGTCGTTGTAGGTGGCAGGAATGGCTTGCATGTGCGACTCCGGGATGGACGCCCGCATGCTAGCCGCGGCATTCGCGGCGGCCCTTGATCCCGATCAAATCCGGTGGCGGCGTTCGTGCGCCGGGGTTGCCCGCCACCGCGTGCGCAAGCAATATGGGGGCTGGGGACTTTTTCGAGCCGGGTCTGGCCCGGCCGCCTGGCAGGATGGGCAGCGCGCATGAGTGAACCGATTCCACTGGACCTGGCCAGGCTGCGTCGCAGCTGCGCCGACTGCTCGCTGCATGCCCTGTGCCTGCCGGCCGGGGTGGATGCGGAAGACCTGGGGCGGCTGGAGAGCCTGGTCCAGCGCCGGCGGCCGCTGGCGCGCGGCGACGTGCTGTTCCGCGCGGGTGATCCCCTGGGCGCGGTGTACGTGGCCAGCGAGGGGGCCTTCAAGACGGTGGTGGTGACGTCCGGCGGCGAGGAGCACGTGCTGGGCTTCCACCTGCCGGGCGAGCTGTTCGGGCTGGACGCGGTGGGCAGCGGCCAGCACCGCTGCGAGGCGGTGGCGCTAGGCGAGGCGCGCGTGTGCGAACTGCCGTTCAACCAGTTGGCCGTGGTCGCGGCGCGGCTGCCCAGCCTGCAGCGGCAGCTGCTGCGGATCATGGGGCAGAGCGCCGATCTCGACCATGACCACGTGGAGGTGCTGGCACGGCGCCAGGCCAGCGAGCGGATCGCGCTGTTCCTGCACGGGCTGGGCGAGCGCCTGCGCCGGATCGGCCGCCCCGCGGACGACTTCCAGCTGCCGATGAGCCGCGACGAGATCGCCCGCTATCTCGGGCTGGTGCTGGAAACCGTGAGCCGCGGCTTCAGCCGCCTGCACGAGGACGGGGTGATCGAGGTGCGCGGGCGTCGCGTGCGTATCCTCGATCCGCATGCGCTCCAGGCCGCGGCCGCCGGTTGCGCGGGTGGTGGCCTGCCGCCGCAGACCCGGCGCAGCCGGGCCTGAGCCGTCGCGCCCGTAGGCGCCGATCAGTCGCCGCTGGCCTTGCGCACCGCGGCCACGAACTCGGGGTCGGGCTGGCCGCCGATCCTCTCGGTGCGCGCGACGATGCGGCCCTCGGCATCCACCAGGATCAGCGCGCTGCCGTGGTTGAAGCCGCCGTCGGCCAGCTGGCGGTAGCGGATGCCCAGCACTCCGGCCACCGCGCGCACGTCGTCCAAGCGCGGCGAGGCCAGCGTCCAGCGCGTGGCGTCCAGCTTGCGCTGGTCGATGACCTTGCGCAGCGCGGCCGGGTCGTCGCGGGCCGGGTCCATGCTGATCAGCACCACGCCGAGGCGCTTGCGCTGTTCAGGCGTGAGCTCGCGTTCCACCGCTTTTCCCGATTCGACGATCAGCGGGCAGATGTACTGGCACGAGGTGTAGAACATCGCCAGCAGCCGTGGTTTTCCGCGCAGGCTGCGCCAGTCGTAGGTCTGGCCGTTGCTGTCGGTCAGCGGCAGCGGCAACTGGTAGATCGAATGGCCCGGCAAGGCGGGTGCCGGCCGGGCGGCGCCCGCGGCGGTGGCGATGCCCAGCAGGGCGATGATGGCGAGCCCGCGCAGCAGGCGTTGGATCGATGTCGTGTTCATGGCGCGCTCCTCGCGCAGCGGAATCCCAGGTTGGCGGTGGTGTCGCGGCCCTCGAGCGAGGACAGCATGGCCACCCGCATCAGCACCGCGTAGTTCTCGCGATCGTCCATCGACAGCGCGCCGGCGCCGCAGAACTTGCCCTTGTCGGCATCGCCCTGGGTGCGGTTGTCGCCGTCCACCAGCAGCGAGGACGCATCATCGGTCCATTCCCACACCAGTCCGTGCAGGTCCTGCACGCCGTAGACATTCGGCGCCTGCAGGCCGACCCGCGGCAGCGCGTCCTTGGACGAGCGCGCGTACCAGCGCAGGATGCGTTCGCGCCAGGCCGGATCGCGGCGGGCGTCGAAGCGGGTTTCGTCGGCGGCCGCGACGTATTCCCATTCGTTCCAGGTCGGCAACCGCGCGCCCAGCGACTTGCAGTAGGCCTCGGCCGCGAACCAGCTCACCCACACCACCGGGCGGTCGGGCAGGGCGTTCGGGCCCAGCGTGTCGGCGCCGGCCCAGTGCGAGAGATAGCGCGATTCCGCGAATGCCCCGGCGACGCGGTCGCGACGCCACTCGGGGTGGCGCTTCACGAAGGCCAGGAACTCGCCGTTGGTGACCGGCGTGCGCATCAGCGCGAAGGTGCGGATGTCGACGCCGTTCTTCGCGTCCTTGTAGCCGAGCACCGATTTGAACCGGCCGCCCGGGATCCCGGCATAGCGTCCGGCCAGCGACGCGGCCGCCAGCCCGGCCAGCGGCAGCGCGACCAGCAGCAGGGTGGCCAGGGCCTTGCGCATCGCCTCAATGCCCCGTGGCGGCGCCGGCCGGCCTGGCGGCGC
Organism: uncultured Thermomonas sp.; assembly: GCA_964469595.1. Classification (GTDB taxonomy): domain Bacteria; phylum Pseudomonadota; class Gammaproteobacteria; order Xanthomonadales; family Xanthomonadaceae; genus Thermomonas. The sequence continues at coordinate 7,005 of CAYYAT010000009.1, read as the reverse complement.
GTGCCTTCGCCGCATCCTCGCGGCTGATCTGGCCACCGGGGTTGCCCCAGCTGTTGAGCACATAGGTGGCGATATTGGCCACTTCGTCATCGGTGAGCTGGCTCATCGGCGGCATCACCGAGTTGTAATCCTTGCCATTCACGCGGACCGGGCCGGACAGGCCATGGGTGATGATCTCGGCCAGTCGCTGTGGATTGGACTTGATGAGGTCGGAACCGGCCAGCGGCGGGAACACGCCTTCCAGGCCCTTGCCGTCCGGCTGGTGGCAGGTGGAGCAGGTGCCGGCGAACAGCACCTTGCCCGCGGCGATCTGCTCCTCGCGGGTCAGCTTGCCGGCCTTGGCCGAGGCGGCGGCGACCGCCACCGGCGCGCGGTTGGTGCCGGCGGCCTGGTCGCCCAGATACACCGCATCCACCTCCTTGCCGGAGTAGATGTCCTTGCGCTCGGGGCCTTCCGCCTTGAGGATCGCCAGCGCGCCCTTGTTGAAGGCGCGGAAGATGCTGTGGTCCACCAGCACGTAGCTGCCCGGTACTTCCATGTGGAATTCCATCATCGCCGCGCCGCCGGCCGGGATCAGCGTGGTCTGCACGTTTTCCTGGAAGCGGGTTCCGCCCTCGTACCAGACCTTGTCGAAGATCTCGCCGATCACGTGGAAGCTGGACACCAGGTTCGGGCCGCCGTTGCCGACGTACAGGCGCACCTTCTCGCCGGTCTTGGCGGTGAGCGCCTTATCGCCGGTCAGCGCGCCTTCCATGCCGTTGAACAGCACGTAGGTCGGGTGCTCGTCGATGGCCTTCTCCATGTCGAAGCCCTGGTGACCCTTCTCGCGGTACTTGCCGGTGGTGTAGAAGTCGCCCTGCATCACGTAGTACTCGCGGTCCACCTTGGGCAGCCCTTCCGGCGGTTCGACCAGGATCAGACCGTACATGCCGTTGGCGATGTGCATGCCCACCGGCGCGGTGGCGCAGTGGTAGACGAACAGGCCGGCGTTGAGCGCCTTGAAGGTGAAGCGGCTGACGTGGCCGGGCGCGGTGAAGCTGGAGGCCGCGCCGCCGCCGGGGCCGGTGACGCCGTGCAGGTCGATGTTGTGGGGCATCTTGCTGTCCGGCATGTTGCGCAGGTGGAACTCCACGGTGTCGCCCTGGCGCACCCGGATGAAGCTTCCCGGCACGGTGCCGCCGAAGGTCCAGAAGGTGTAGGTGACGCCTTCCGAGATTGGCATCTCCTTCTCGATCACGTCGAGGGTGACGATCACCTTGGCGGGATGGCTGCGCCCGGTCGGCGGCGGCACGTTCGGCGGGGAGGTCAGCACCGCCTCGACCGGTGCGCCCTGCGGCGGACCGAAGTCGCCCTTGGCCGAGCCGCCGGTGTCGTCCTGGCGGACGGCGCCGTTCGGTGCCGGGTTGGGTTGCTCGATGCGGCAAGCAGGCAAGGCCAGGGTGGCGGCGACGGCCAGCGCCAGGGTGGCATGCCGGAGTACGGCGTTCATGTCGACTTCCTTCGTGGATGACGGGCTTGTTCGATGCGTGGCCAGCATCCCGCCGGGCCTGGGATGGCGGCGTTGACCTGGATCAATGGCGCCGGGTCATGGCCGGCATGGCTGGCAGGTGCTTGACCTGGGTCAACGAGTGGCCCGCCCCGGTCCGACCACTCTTGCCGGCATCGACATCGATCGGGAGCACATGCCGTGCACGCCAGCGTTCAATGGAGTTCCCTGCTTGCACTCGCCGGCCTGGCCTGTGCGCCCCTGCAGGCTGCGGAGGCGCCGCATTCCGCCTTCGAATGGGATCTACGGGTGCGCCACGAGCAGGTGGATGATGGCGCATTCCTGCATGATGCCAACGCCACCACCGCGCGCCTGCGTGCCAGCCTGCGGCTGCGGCCGGCCGCCGGCTGGACGCTGCTGCTGGAAGGCGAGGGCGTGGCCGGAGCCGGGAGCTACAACAGCGGCGCCAACGGCAAGACGGCGTATCCGACCGTGCTCGATCCGGCCAGCGCCGAACTCAACCAGGCCTGGGTGGGATGGACGCACGGGCACGGCAGCGTCACGGTCGGCCGCCAGCGCATCGCGCTGGACAACCAGCGTTGGGTCGGCAATGTCGGGTGGCGTCAGAACGAGCAAACTTTCGATGCGGTCGAACTGCTGTGGCGCCCTACGCCCGCGCTGACCCTGCGCTACGACTGGCTGGGCAGGGTGCACCGCGTGGCCAGTGATCGCGCGCTGAATCCACTGGCACGCGCGCGCGACCTCGATACCCACCTGCTGAATGCCGCCTGGAAGGGGCGTGCGCAGCAGTGGGTCGGCTATGTCTATCTGCACGACGATCGCGATGTGGTCAGCGCATCCACCGCCACCTATGGCCTGCGCTGGACCGGCAGCGCCGTGCGCGAGGGTCGCGGATTCGGCTGGACCGCGGAAATCGCGCGCCAGCAGGACCATGCGCGCAATCCGGCCCATTTCCACCATGCGTACTGGCTGCTGGAGCCGAGCTGGACGCAGGGCGGAATCACCGCGCGCGCGGGCTGGGAGCACCTGGGCGGCGACGGCGCCACCGCCGTGCAGACGCCGCTGGCGACCCTGCACGCCTTCAACGGCTGGGACGACCAGTTCCTGGTGACGCCGGCAACAGGGCTGGAGGATCGCTACCTCGCCGCAAGCGGGAAAGCGGGGTACGGCCGGCTGCGGGGCACGCTGGTCTGGACCCTGGCATGGCACGACTATCGCGCGGACACAGGACGCTTGCGCTATGGGCAGGAGTTGAATGCCTCGCTCGGGTTCCCGCTTCCAGGCGGGTTGACCGGGTTGGTGAAACTGGCCGACTACCGTGCCGATGGCTTCGCGCGCGACAACCGCAAGCTGTGGTTGCAGGTCGAATGGCGCGGCACGCGGGCGCTGTGAGCACGCAGGATCGCATTGTCCGTCGGCATGCGCCGGGTTCCCGCCATGGGCCGGTGGCGGTGGCCTGCTCCAGCATCCACCGCCGCGGCCCCATTCCCAGCGCCGGCGCGTCGCGCCAGCCCGGATCGAATCTTCACGGCAGGATGTCGTTGTCGCCGTAGGGGCCGGGACAGCAGGCGCCAGCGGCGCGCGCAGGAGTGGGGGCGGGCCTGCATCGGCCCGGGATCTCCTCAGCGCATCAGCAGGCGCAGCCAGCCGGACGGATCATGCGCGCGTGCGATGCCGTAGATGGTCAGGAACGTGGCCAGCGCCGCCAGGTAGAACGCGACGCGCCGGCGGCGCGGCAGGCGCTCGCGCATGGCCAGGATGCCCAGCGCGATGTACACCACCACCAGCACGACTTTCACGCCCAGCCAGCCGTTCGCGAACACGGCGCCGGGCAGCATCGAGAACAGCATCGTGGCCGCAGTCAGCAGGATGGTGTCGATGGTGTAGCTGGCGTATCTCGGCAGCCAGTGCCGCGGCCAGCGTGCGCCCAGCAGCGATGCGCCGCCGCGCAGCGAGAACAGGGCGCCGCTGCACAGCGCCGCGTGCACGTGGGTCCATTTCACCTGCGGGTAAAACTCCATCAACGGCGACATCCACCCTCCTCAGCCCGGCCGGCCGTCGGCGCGCGGGCGCAGGTAGATCGCCAGCGAGCGCAGCACCCAGGGCAGGAATGCCAGCAGCCAGCCGGCGGCGGCCACCGCCTGCCAAGCATAGGTGTCGGGCGCGATCTCCGCGACGATCCGCACCAGCGCCACCAGCTGCAGCAGCGCGAAGGCGAACCAGCCGGCAGCCGGCATCGCCAGCGGTCGGCCGGAATGGCCCTGGGTCACCCGCGTCACCATCGCCACCAGCAGGCTGCCGAAGAAGCCGATGAACAGCGCATGCGCCGGGCCGCGGCCGAGCAGGAACTCGCCGCTGACGGCGTAGATCTCGCTCTGCAGCGCATACAGCGCGAACGCCAGCGGCAGCCAGGCAAAGCCGATGAACAGCACCCACAGCAGGCCCGGCGCCCTGCCGCGCGGCCACCAGCGCCACAGCACGCATGCGCTGCCAAGGGCGAGCAGCGCATCCAGCGGCCATCGCCATGCTTCCGCCTGCCCCAGCGCAAGCGCCAGGTGCGCCAGCAGCAGGCCCCACAGCGCGGCCAGCAGCCACAGCGGCCGCCATGCGCGGTAGCCGGGCACCACGTTGCCGGCGAAGAACGGGAACATCCGGTGCGCCACCGTGGCATACACCGGCAGCAGCAGGCCGAACGTGCCCAGCTTGATCGAAACCAGCACCGTCCATCCGGGCGCGCCGTGCAGGAACGCGGCCATCAGCAGCACCCCGGCCAGGCCCAGCGCCAGCGCCGCGAAGCAGGACCAGGCGTGCCAGGTCGGGCCGCGTCCGGCGCGGCGCTCGGCCAGCAGTACCCGCAGCAACTGCACCAGGCCGTAGCTCCAGCCGGCCAGCGTCATCAGCACCCCGACATGGAGCATCGCCGGCTGTCCCAGCAGCAGGCCAGCGACCACCGCCAGCTGCCCGCCCAGCAGTCCCAGCCCGACCGGCACGTAATGCCAGCGCGCCAGTTCCGGCAGCCCCATCCAGCGCGGGAAGGTCGTCATCAGGAAGCCGAACATGAACGGCGGCAGCAGCTGGTACTGCATCACGAAGGCATGCATCCAGCCGCCGAACGGGGTATTGGTGGGCAGGCCGATCGCGCTCCAGCGTGCATCCAGGAGCCACAGCAGCCACCAGCCCATCGCCAGCAGCACGTTGCTGGCGCCGACGAAGAACAGCAGCCGGTGCGGGGCGGCCGCCAGCAGGGCCGGCGAGAGCCGGCTGGCAGACGGGGACGGGATCGTGTGCATGCGGGAAGTGTCGCGGCGCAGCCGCTTGGCTGCCTTGATGCAGGTCAGGCCGCAGCCTGCAGGCCAGGCAATCGGCACGGGGCGGTATGATCGGCGGGGTTTCCACCCCCAAACATGTCCGCGTGAAAATCCTGCAAACCCGCCTTGCTGGCTGTGTAGTAATCGAGCCGGACGTGCATGCCGATGCGCGCGGGTTTTTCTTCGAGGCGTGGAATGCCGCGCGCTTCGCCGCGCATGGGCTGCCGACGCAGTTCGTGCAGCACAACGTCAGCCGCTCGCAGCGCGGGGTCCTGCGCGGCCTGCATTACCAGTGGCCGGAGCATCCGCAGGGCAAGCTGGTGACGGTGCTGGAGGGCGAGGTGTATGACGTGGCGGTGGACCTGCGCCGGGATTCACCGACCTTCGGCCAGCACGCGGCGGTGATCCTCGGCGCGGAAAACCGGCGCCAGCTGTGGATCCCGGAAGGCTTCGCCCACGGGTTTTTGGTCCTCAGCGAGACCGCGCTGGTCGCCTACATGTGCACCGCGCCCTACGATCGCGCCAGCGAGAACGCGCTGCGCTGGGACGACCCGCAGCTGGCGATCGACTGGCCGCTGGCGGAGGTGCAGCTGTCGGACAAGGATGCGAACGCGCCGTTCCTCGACGCGATCCCGCCCGAACGCCTGCCGCGCTGCCTGCCATGAGGATCCTGCTGCTGGGCGGCAATGGCCAGGTCGGCCGCGCGCTGCGGCGGGCCCTGCCGGCGCTGGGCGAAGTGCTCGTGGCCACCCGCGATGGCGCCGGCGGCGAGCTGGCGGCCGATTTCGATGCGCCGCAGGCGCTGCCGGGGCTGGTGGCGCGCATCGCGCCCGACGTGGTGGTGAACGCCGCCGCGCATACCGCCGTGGACCGTGCGGAGGCCGAGCCCGAGGCGGCCTTCCGTGCGAATGCCGAAGCCCCCGCCGCGCTCGCCCGCGGCTGCGCCGCGACCGGCGCGCTGCTGGTGCATTACTCCACCGACTACGTGTTCGATGGCCGCAGCGCGCGGCCATACCGCGAGGACGATGCCACCGCGCCGCTGGGCGTGTATGGCGCCAGCAAGCTGGCCGGCGAAGAGGCGATCCGCGCGAGCGGCGCGCGCCACGCGATCCTGCGCACGGCATGGGTGTATGCCGCGCACGGCCGGAACTTCCTGCGCACCATGCTGCGGCTGGCGGCCGAACGCGAGGAACTGCGGGTGGTGGCCGACCAGGTCGGCGCGCCGACGCCGGCGGCGTGGATCGCGGATGCCACCGGCCAGCTGCTGCGGCAGGGGGTGCCGGCGTCCGGGACCTGGCACCTGACAGCCGCCGGGGAGACCAGCTGGCACGGGTTTGCGCAGGCCATCATGGACGAGGCGCAGGCGGCGGGCCTGCTGGCGCGGCGCCCGCGGGTGCTGCCGATCACCACCGCCGAGTACCCGACCCCGGCGCGGCGGCCGGCGTATTCGGTGCTGGACACCGCGAGGCTGCGCGCCGAGTTCGGCATCGTGCCGCCCGCCTGGCGCGACGGGCTGCGCGCCACCGTGCGCGAACTGGCGGAGGCGCGCTGAAGGCCGTTCAGGCGGGCGTGAAGCGCCAGTGCCAGGGTTCGTACACGATCCCGTGCGGGTTGTCGCGCGGATAGCTCATCGAAAAGCCGTGCGCGGGCGCGTGTGCCTGCAGCCAGGCGAAGGCGGGCGTGCGTTCGAACGAGTCCTCGGCCGGGGGCTCGCCGGGCGTGCCGATGTCCAGTGCCAGCCCGGAATGGTGCTCGGAGAACCCGGGCGCGGCGTTGACCGCGAGGATGTCCGCCACCGCCAGCCCGCGCGCCCGCTTGCGCGCGAAGATCCCCAGCTGGTAGTCGTGGCTGCGGTAGCCGGAGATCGCCTCCAGCAGCAGGCCGTCCGCCAGCGCCGCGGCCTGCATCCGATGCCAGGCATGCGCTGCCTGCGGATGCAGCCACAGCGGCCGGTGCCAGCGGTCGAAGCCGGCCAACAGCAGCCACTGCGGTTCGGGCACCAGTGCCAGCCCGCTGCGCGCGGCATAGGCCTCCGCATCCAGGCCCAGCGCGTGCAGGCGTTCGTGCAGGCGGTGCAGCGGCAGCGCGCCGGGATGTTCGAGGCCGTTGCGGGCGTGCGGCGGCGGTGCGCGCAGGGCGCGGCGGGCGGCGTCCAGCCCCGGTTCGCGCGCCAGCGCGGGCACCAGCGGG